>NZ_JAWSTH010000035.1:0-56176 GCF_033542075.1 Conexibacter stalactiti | reverse complement strand
CCGCCGCGGCGGCGCTGCCGGCCGCCGCCTGGCCGGCCGCCGCACCCGCCGCGAAGACGCGCGGCATCTGCCCGACGCGGCCGCGCGGCACCTGCCCGCCCGGTCTCACGCCCGGCCGCTGGAGAAGAGGCGCCGCGCCCGCGATCGAGTCAGGGCTCCCGTCGACCTTCAACGGCTGCGGCCCGGAGTCGGGCATCAGACTGCCGGTCTTCGGCAGAACCGACCCGGTCCCCGACCGGCCGCTCTTCATCGCCGACTTCTTCAGCTCCTGCCAGGCGCACGACTGCTGCTACGGCGGCTGCGGCAGCGACCAGGTCGCCTGCGACGCCGCCTTCCTCGATGACGCGCTGAAGGCGTGCGCGAAGGCCCATCCCGGCAACGACGAGATCTCGCGCGGGCTGCGGATCGCCTGCAACAAGGTGGCAGCGCTCTACCACTTCGCGGTCGCCTCCGGCGGACGCGCGGCGTGGGAGGCGGCGCAGGAGACCGGCTGCTTCGCGTGCGAGAGATGCGACGCCGACCTGCTCACCGACCCGCGCAACTGCGGCACCTGCGGCCACGTCTGCCCGCCCGGTCAGGCCTGCTGCCTGGGCGAGTGCAAGGACACGAGAGTCGACATGCAGAACTGCGGCGCCTGCGGCAACGTCTGCGCGTCGCACCAGCGCTGCATCGGCGGCCAATGCATCGGGTGCAAGAGACCCGAGATCACGTGCGGCACGCAATGCTGCAACCCGAAGACGCACACCTGCCGCAACGGCGTCTGCGAGAAGAAGTGCCCGCGCGGCCAGCAGCCCTGCAACGGCGAATGCCTCGGCCCCGGCGAGCACTGCTGCGAGGGCCAGGCCTGCGGCGCCGAGCAGGAGTGCTGCTTCCGCACGCGTCAGTCGCCCGACAGAGCCGTCTGCTGCCCGCCTGGGACGACCTGTTACGGCCACCCGGACGGCTTCACCTCATGCAAGCCGATCTGACGACGGAGCTGACGAGATGACCACGATCCTGACCGTCGCGCGGGCGCTGCTCGTCGCCGTCTTCGCCGTCGCCGGCACGGCGAAGCTCGCCGATCGCGACGGCGCGCGCGAGGCCGCGCGCGGTTTCGGCCTCCCACCGCGGCTCGCCGGGCCGCTCGCGCTGGCGCTGCCGCTCGCCGAGCTGGCGATCGCCGGCGCGCTCGTGCCGCTGGCGAGCGCGCCGTGGGCGGCGCTGGCGGCACTGGCGCTGCTGCTCGCCTTCGTCGCGCTGATCGTGCGCGCGCTGCGCGCCGGCAGCGCGCCCGACTGTCACTGCTTCGGCCAGCTGCATTCGGCGCCGGCCGGCCGCGCGACGCTCGTGCGCAACGGCCTGCTGGCGGGGCTGGCAGCGCTCGTCGCGGTCGACGGTCTCGCCACCGGCAGCGGCGGCGCGCCGTCGCTGACCGGCTGGCTCGGCGAGCTGTCGGGCGCCGCGCTCGGCGGGCTTGCGGCGGGCGCCGCCCTGATCGCGCTGTTCGGCGCCGGCAGCTGGTTCGCGCTCGAGCTGCTGCGCCAGAACGGCCGCATGCTGGAGCGGATCGACCGGCTCGAAGAGCTGCGCGGCGGCGACGAGGTCGGCGCAGGGGAGCTGCTCGAAGGGCTGCTCGGCGGCAACGCCGCGCCCGCCCCGCTCGCGGTGGTCCGGCCCGCCCCGCGCGCCGTGCCCGACGTGCCGTTGACCGACCTCGCCGGCGAGCCGATGCCGCTCGGTGACCTGCTGCGCCGCGACCTGCCGCTGCTGCTCGTCTTCTCCGATCCGACGTGCGGGCCGTGCAGAGCGCTGGCGCCGGAGGTCGCGGCGTGGCAGCGCGAGCTGGACGAGGTGCTGACGGTCGCGGTCGTCGGCCGCGGCGACGATGGTGCCGCCGGCGACGCCTACGGCGTCGCCGGAACCCCGAGCGCCGTGCTGATCGCGCCTGACGGACTGATCGAAGGCGGGCCGGTCGGCGGCGCGGGCGCGATCCGCGCGCTGATGCGCAGAGCGGTCGACGTCACCGACTCGGCGGCGCGACCGGCGGCGTCCGCGTAGGGGAATGGCGCGGCGTTACGTCGCCGCGCCCGGCGGCGCGACGGCGACGGCGCTCCGCCGCGTCCCCGCGATCGCGACGCCGCGCACGATCGTGCCGGCGGCGACCACGGCCCAGACGGCGAGCGCGACCCACACCCACGCCTGCGCGAAGTCGGTCATCCAGCCGTGGTCGTCGGCGGCGCCGACGGTGAAGCTGGAGGCGGCGTACATGCCGACGGGGAAGACGGTCGCCCAGCGCAGCGCGCTGAACTGCAGCCGCGGTCGCAGCAGCTCGCCGCCGACCAGCAGCGGCAGCCAGATCAGCTCGACGACGATCAGCGCGACGGCGAGCCCGGCGAGCAGCTCGCGCAGGTCGCTCAGCGCGCCGGTCGCGTCGATCGCCTGCACGACTCTGCCGGCGGCGAGCGCGCTGATCGCGACGGCGCCGCCCGCGATCCAGTGGTCGCCCTTGCCCGTCAGCAGCTGGCGCATGTCGAAGTCGTGCAGCACCCACAGGTAGAAGGCGATCCCGACGATCAGCAGCACGAGCGCGAGCGCGGCGAGCCCCTTGCGCTGCTCGCTGACGGCGAGCGTCGCGCTCAGCACCGCGATCGACTGGGTCGAGACGGTCAGCAGGAAGCTGGCGCCGACGGTCGGCCGTCTCCAAGCGCCGAGCACGGTCGGCAGCAGCGCCAGCAGGAAGAGCGCGGCGATCACGAGCGCGACGATCCCCGCCCACGACCAGCCGTAGAGCGTCAGCCGCGCGCCGAGCACGCCGGTCCCGGCGACCCCGGTCAGCGACGCCGGCAGTGCGGCCTCGGCGAGGAAGCGCGCGCGGTGCACGAGGAAGCGCGCGAGCAGCAGCAGCGCCAGCACGGCCCAGATCCCCAGCCCGATCCACATCAGCGCCTCTGAGAGCCCGTCGCGGCCGTCGAGCGCGAGCGCGACGGAGACGATCGCCGTCCCCATCACCGCGCCGCCGGAGGCCGGCGGCAGCGCCTCCAGCACCCGCCGCAAAGGGCGCGCGAGCGGGCCGGCGCGATGCAGCGGCCGCGCCGCGATCGGCGCCGCGAGGCCGGCGCCCGGCAGCGTGCCGCCGAGCCGGCTGCGGTAGAGGATCGGCGGCCGCCCGAGGTACTGGACCGGCGCCGACCAGACGTGCACGAGGCGGCTGAACGGCCACAGCATGTAGAGCCCCCACGCCAGCACGGCGTGCACCTGATAGCTGGCGTCGACGCCGCGCATCAGCTCCGGGTCGGGGTTGAGCCGCAGCACGCCGCGGAACCACGGCGCGACGTCCTCGCGGTAGTTGTAGCCGCCGCCGATCAGGTTGATCCCGATCGTCTGGAAGGAGCCGAGCACGATCAGCGCGGTCAGCAGCCCGTACGTCAGCATGTCGACGCGCGTCGTCGTCACGCGCACGCGCTTGACGGTCGCGCGGCGGTAGAGCAGCAGCGCGAAGCCGATCACCGTCGCCAGCGCCGCGAGCGTGCCGGCACCGGTCGAGAAGTCCTTGTAGGTCGTCTCCGAGATCCCGAGCGACTCGGTGAACGACTCCGGGATCAGTATCCCGATCACGTGACCGGCGATCGCGGCGAGCGCGCCGTAGTGGAACAGCGGCGCGCCGATCCCCAGCAGTCTGCGCTCGAACAGCTGCGTCGAGCGCGCCGTCCAGCCGAACTGGTCGGCTCTGTAGCGCCAGACGTGGCCGACGACGAAGGTCGCGATCGCGAGGTAGGGCAGGATCACCCACCAGAAGATCCCGGCGCCGTCGCTCACGCCGCCCCCGGCAGCTCGACCCCCACGCGCTCCTGCGGCGGACCTTCTCGCAGCAGCTTCTCGACGCGTGCGACCGCACCCTCGTCGGGCGCGCCGAGCGCGATCGCGACGGCGTCGACGACGTCCGCATACGGGCTCTCGGCGTCGCGCAGCGCGATCCGCAGCAGCTCGAGCCCGGCGCGGTGCTCGCGCAGCAGCGCCTCCCCATAGCCGTCGGGCGCGCTGCCGGCGAACTCCAGCATCACGGGCAGGAAGTCGGGCAGCTCGCCGCTCTCCATCGGAAGCCCGGCAGCGCGGTAGAGCTTGCGCAGCCGCAGCAGCGCGACGCCCCGCTCGCGCGTGTCGCCGTGGCTGAAGTACGTCAGATAGAGGCCGGTGCGCCGTCTCACCTCGAACGTCTCGATCCAGCGCTCCTGCAACGCGCGGCCGTCGGGCGCGGCGGCGAAGGCGGCGGCGAAGCGCGCCAACGGCTCGCGCACGCGGCGGTGGCGCAGCCGCGCGGCGGCGTCGGCCAGCTCGTCGCGGCCGGCGAGCAGACGCGCGTCGGGATAGCGCAGCAGCCACGAGGCGACCGCGAAGGCGCGCGGCTCCGGACCGCGCCCGCGCAAGCGCGCGACGCGGCTCACGGCGCGGCCTCCCCACCGCTGCCCCGCACCTGCGTCACGTTCAACATGAAGCTGTCGATCGGCGTCTGCTCGGGGTCCTCACGCGGGCCGCCGCCGCTCGCCCCGCACGAGCCCGGACCGCCGGCGAAGTCGAGCCCGCACGAGCCCTGCTGCTCGGTCAGCCGCTCGGCCAGCTCGGTGTGCGCGAGCGGGATCACGTAGCGGTCGTGGTACTTGGCGATCGCGAGCAGGCGGTAGAGCGTCTCCAGGTCGCTCCCCTCCAGGCCGACTGCGCTCGCGATCGCAGGCTCCTCGACGCCGAGCACCTCGCGCTTGCGCATGTAGGCGCGCATCGCGGCGAGGCGGTGGAGCACGTCGCGCACGACGCCGGTGTCCCCCGCGCTCAGCAGTCCCGCGATGTACTCGACCGGGATCCGCATGTGGTCGATCGCGGGGAAGACGTCGTCGGGGTCGGCCTCGTAGCCGTCGTGCTCCAGCGTCGAGACGATCGGCGACAGCGGCGGCACGTACCAGACCATCGGCAGCGTGCGGTACTCGGGATGGAGCGGCAGCGCGACGCCGTAGCGGACCGCGAGGGTGTAGACCGGCGAGCGCGACGCCGCCTCCAGCCAGTCGTCGGGGATCCCGTCGCGGCGCGCCTGCTCCCGCACCGAAGGGTCGTCGGGGTCGAGCATGATCGAGCGCTGCGCGTGCAGCAGCTCGCGCTCGTCGGGCACCGACGCCGCCTCCTGCACGCGATCGGCGTCGTAGAGCACGAGGCCGAGGTAGCGGATCCGCCCGACGCAGGTCTCCGAGCAGACGGTCGGCTGGCCCTGCTCGATGCGCGGGTAACAGAGCGTGCACTTCTCGGCCTTGCCGGTGCCGTGGTTGAAGTAGACCTTCTTGTACGGGCAGCCGGAGACGCAGTAGCGCCAGCCGCGGCAGCGCTCCTGGTCGACGAGCACGATCCCGTCCTCCTCGCGCTTGTACATCGCGCCCGACGGGCACGAGGCGACGCACGACGGGTTCATGCAGTGCTCGCAGATGCGCGGCAGGAAGAAGTAGAACGCCTCCTCGTACTGCATCCGCACCTGCTCCTGCATCGTGGCGAGCTGCGGATCGGTGGCGGCGTCGGCGCCGGCGAGGCCGTCGTCCCAGTTCGGCCCCCATCTCGGCGCGAGTCTGTCGCCGGTCAGCTGCGAGCGGGGCGTCGCGACCGGGTCGGCGTCGCTCAGCGGCGCGTCGATCAACGTGCGGAAGTCGTAGCTCCACGGCTCGTAGTAGTCGTCGATCTGCGGCATGTCGGGGTTCGCGAAGATCCCCAGCAGCTTCTTCACCTGGCCGCCGGCCTTGAGCTTCAGGCGCCCGCGGCGGTCGAGCGTCCAGCCGCCGTTCCAGCGCTCCTGATCGGACCATTGGCGCGGGTAGCCGGCGCCCGGCTTCGTCTCGACGTTGTTGAACCAGACGTACTCCGTCCCCGGGCGGTTGGTCCAGACCTGCTTGCACGTGACCGAGCAGGTGTGGCAGCCGATGCACTTGTCGAGGTTCATCACCATCGCGACCTGTGCCTTGACGTGCATCGCCCTAGAACTCCACCGGCGCGCGCCGCTTGCGCACGACCGTCAATTCATCGCGGTTGGAGCCGGTCGGGCCGTAGTAGTTGAAGCCCCACGAGAGGTGGGCGTAACCGCCGATCAGGTGCGTCGGCTTCATCGTGATCCGCGTCAGCGAGTTCTCGGTCCCGCCGCGGTTGCCGCGCAGCTCGGTCCGCGGCGTGTTCACGTGGCGGTCCTTCGCGTGGTAGAGCATGCAGGTGCCCTGCGGCAGCCGGTGCGAGACGACGGCGCGGCAGGCGACGATCCCGTTGCGGTTGTACGCCTCGACCCAGTCGTCGTCGGAGATCTCCAGCGCCCCGGCGTCCTCGCGGGCGAGCCACAGCACCGGCCCGCCGCGGAAGAGCGTGAGCATGTGCAGGTTGTCCTGGAACTCGGAGTGGATCGACCACTTCGAGTGCGGCGTCAGGTACTTCAGCGTCAGCTCGCGCTCGCCGTTGGCGGCGAGCGGCTCGCCGGCGTCGATCTGCCCGCCGAAGTTGAGCGGCGGCCGGTAGGCCGGCAGCGCCTCGCCCAGCTCCAGCATCCACTCGTGGTCCTGGTAGAGGTGCATGCGGCCGCTGAACGTGTGCCACGGCTTCGCGCGCTCGGTGTTGATCGTGAAGGCGCTGTAGCGGCGGTTCTTCGCGTCGATCCCCGACCACTCCGGAGAGGTCGTGACCGCGCGCGGCTGCGTCTGCGTGTCGGCGAAGACGATCCGCGCCTCCGCGGTCGCCTCGGCGAGGTCCGCGAGTCTCAGCCCCGTGCGCGGTTCGAGCGATCTGAACCCCTCCAGCGCGAGCCGTCCGTTGGAGACGCCCGAGAGCGCGAGCATCGTCTCGGCGACCTCGACGTCGCGGTCCAGCCGTGGCCGGTTCGCGGCGACGCCGTCGCGGTGGGGCGGCCCGTTCTGGCGCCGCAGCCACTCGACCTCCTCGCCGGCTCTCCACGACGCGCCCTTGACCGCGCAGCCGGCCGTCTCCACCAGCGGCCCGAGCGCCGCCCACTTCGCCGCGAGCGCGCCGTAGTCACGTTCGACGACGGTGAACGCGGGCATCGTCACGCCCGGCAGCGGCTCGCACTCGCCGGCCGCCCAGTCGCGCACGCGCCCGTGCGGCTGCGCCAGCTCGCCCGGCGTGTCGTGCTGGATCGGCAGCGCGACGAGGTCGTGGCGGACGCCGAGGTGCCGCTGCGCGAGCGGCTCGAAGGCGCGCACGACGGCGCCCCACGCGTCCCAGTCGGTGCGCGCCTCCCACGGCGGCGCGATCGCCGGGTTGAACGAGTGCACGAACGGGTGCATGTCGGTCATCGACAGGTCGTGCTTCTCGTACCAGGTGGCGGCGGGCAGCACGACGTCGGCATGCAGCGCCGTCGAGGTCATGCGGAAGTCGACGTTGACGAGCAGGTCGAGCTTGCCGCGCGGCGCCTCGTCGTGCCAGACGACGGTTCTCGGCCGCTGCTCGGGGCCGTTCTCGTTCGCGGTGACGGTGTCGTCGGTGACGCCGAGCAGGTGGCGCAGGAAGTACTCGTGGCCCTTCGCCGAGGAGCCGAGGATGTTGGAGCGCCAGACGCTCATGACCCGCGGCCAGTTGCGCGGCGCGTCGGGGTCGTCGACGGCGAAGCCGAGTCGTCTCGCGCGCAGCTCCTGCACCACGTGCGCGGCGGGGTCGGCGGCCGTGCCGGCCGCGACCGCGGCGCGCGCCTCGTCGGCGAGGTCGAGCGGGTTGCGGTCGAGCGTCGGCGCGGCCGGCAGCCAGCCCATCCGCACCGCCTGCGCGTACGTGTCGAGCGTGTGCAGCCCGTCGAAGCGGCCCGTGCCGAGCGGCGAGGCGAAGTCGGCCGGGCGCAGCCGCTCGTAGCGCCACTGGTCGACGGCGGTGTAGAAGAACGAGGTGCCCTGCGCCAGCCGCGCCGGTCGCTGCCAGTCGAGCCCCATCGCGAGCTGTTGCCAGCCGACGAAGGTGCGGATCTTCTCCTGCCCGACGTAGTGAGCCCAGCCGCCGCCGTTGCGCCCGACGCAGCCGCAGGCGAGCAGCAGCGTCAGGAACGAGCGATAGGTCTGGTCGGAGTGAAACCAGTGGTTGGTGCCGGCGCCCATCGCGATCATCGAGCGGCCGTCGTTCAGCTCTGCGTTGCGCGCGAACTCGCGCGCGACCTTCGCGGCGGCGTGGCGGTCGACGGAGGTGATCGCCTCCTGCCAGGCCGGCGTGTACGGCGTCTCGGCGTCGTCGTAGTCGCGCGGCCAGTCGCCGGGCAGGCCCGCGCGCGCGACGCCGTAGTTGGCGAGCAGCAGGTCGAGCACGGTCGTCACGAGCTGGTCCCCGATCCGCTTGACCGGGACGCCGCGGCGCATCGCGCTGCCGCCGTCGGACGGTCCGCCCTGCTCGCCGACGTCGAAGCGCGCGAGCTGCACGAGCACCGCGTCGTCGCGCGTCGCGTGGACGCTCAGCAGCGGGTCGATCCCCTCCAGCTTCAGGTTCCAGCGGCCCTCGCCGCCGGCGCCGTAGCGGAAGCCGGCGGCGCCGTTGGGGATCGCGGCCGCGCCCGTGTTCGCGTCGATCAGCGCTGGCTTCCAGGCGGCGTGCGCGTCGTCGTCGCCGAGGTCGTCGGCGCAGAGGAAGCGGCTGGGGAGGTAGGTGCCGTCGTCGCGCGCATCGAGCGTGACGAGCAGCGGCAGGTCGGTGAAGCGCTTCGCGTAGTCGGCGAAGGCGGGCGTCTCGCGGTCGACCCAGAACTCTCTCAGCACGACGTGACCCATCGCCATCGCGAGCGCGCCGTCGGTGCCCGGCTGCGCCGGCAGCCAGTCGTCGGCGAAGGTCGTGTGGTCGCTGTAGTCGGGCGAGACGACGACGACCTTCTGGCCCTTGTAGCGCGCCTCGGTCATGAAGTGGGCGTCGGGCGTGCGCGTGATCGGGATGTTGGTCCCCCACACGATCAGGTAGCTGCTGTTCCACCAGTCGGCTGACTCGGGCACGTCGGTCTGGTCGCCGAAGGTCTGCGGCGAGGCCGGCGGCAGGTCGGCGTACCAGTCGTAGAAGCTCACCATCGAGCCGCCCAGCAGCGAGACGAAGCGGCTGCCGGAGGCGAACGAGACCGGCGACATCGCCGGCAGCGGCGTGAAGCCGACGATCCGGTCGGGGCCGTGCTCCGCGATCGTGTGGACGTGCGCGGCGGCGATCAGCTCGGCCGACTCCTCCCACGTGGCGCGCACGAAGCCGCCCTTGCCGCGCTGGCGCTGGTAGGTGGCGCGCAGCTCCGCGTCGGCCTGGATCGACGCCCACGCCTCGACGGGGTCGCGGCCGGCCTCCTTCGCGGCGCGGTACGCCTCCAGCAGGGAGCCGCGCACGAGCGGGTGCTTGAGCCGCAGCGGCGAGTACGTGTACCAGGAGAAGGAGGCGCCGCGGGGGCAGCCGCGCGGCTCGTGGTCGGGCATGTCGGGCCCGGTCGAGGGGTAGTCGGTCGCCTGGTTCTCCCACGTGATGATCCCCTCCTTCACGTAGACGTTCCAGGAGCAGGAGCCGGTGCAGTTGACGCCGTGGGTCGAGCGCACGACCTTGTCGTGCGCCCAGCGCTCGCGGTAGCTGTGCTCCCAGCGGCGGTCGCGGCCGATCAGCAGCGACCATGCGTCGGCGTCGAGCGTGCCTCTGCGGAGGAACTCGTGGGCGTCGAGCAGCAGCGAACGGCGGCTTTCGTCGCGCGCTCCGCCCCGCTCCCCCGTGTCGGCCATGAAAGCGGTTCTTCCCCTCGGTGACTGGCGCGGAACACGGTCGGGAAGAACCGCCGGATGAAGGCGTTCCGGATCGCCATCGCCGCCGCGGCGCTCGTCGCGCTGCTCGCCACCGCCGCCGTCGTGACCGCCCAGTCGGGCGGCCAGAGCGTCAGATTCGTCCGCGGCGCCTGCGCGCCGACGCTCGCCGACCGCAACGTCTCCGTCTTCACGATCGGCGACTACGTCGGCATCAACCACGAGGTCGCCGGCCGCGTCGTCGCTGCCGGCGACGTCTCGGTCGAGCAGATGCGCGTCGGGACCGCCCTGGAGCCCAACCCCGACCGCTTCGACCTGATCGCCGGCGGCTCGATCACCGCCAACGGCACGACGGTCGCCGGCGGCAGCGCCAGCTATGGCACGACGCTGACCGGTCAGCTGCTGGCGCCGAACGGGACGATCGAGAGAGCGGCGCCGGCGGCCGACCTGGCGGGGATCTACGCCAGCGAGGCGGAGGCGTCGCGGGCGTGGACGCAGCTGCCGGCCAACGGCACGATCAGCGGCCCGACCTACGGCCAGCTGCAGTTCGTCGGGAGCGATCCCGAGCGCAACGTCTTCCGCATCTCGGCGGCCGACCTCCACCAGGCCCAGCGGATCCAGGTCAGAGTCCCGGCCGGCTCGACGACGCTGATCGACGTGACCGGCGACGCCTACTCCTCGGCGACGCTGCCGAGCGTCAGCGTCGAGCTGTGGAACGGCTCCGACTACGTCCAGGTCGGCGGTGAGGACGGCACCGACCTCGACCAGATCCGGCGCAAGCTGCTGTGGAACTTCGCCGACGCGAGATCGCTCCAGATTGGCCCGGGGATCACCTGGCAGGGCTCGATCATCGCGCCGAACGCCGACGCGAGACTGTCTGGCAGCACCCAGATCTACGGCTCGGTCGTGGCGGCGAACGTCGACGACCAGGCGACCTTCTTCCTGCGTCCGTTCGACGGCTGCCTGCCGCCGCCCGAGCCCGACCCGGCCGACGACCTGACGCTGCTGGCCGAGTGCGTCGACCCGGTCACCGGTCAGGTGGAGATGCTGCTGCGCAACAGCGGCCTCGCCGACGTCGACGTGACGTGGGCGGACCGGCTGAGCGCGCAACAGGGCGCCTTCACCGCGCCGGCGCTGAAGGACACGTGGTTCGAGGTCGAGGACGGCGACCAGCCGCACGTGATCGACGTGCACGCCGGCCGCACGACGCTGACGGCGAGAACGTCGCCGTCGGACGGCTGCGTCGGCGAGATCTTCATCACCAAGCGCGTGACCGGCGACGGCACGCCGCCGGGCGGCCGCTGGAGCATCACGGTCAGCGGCGACAACGGCCACGAGAGGAGGATCGCGCTCGGCGACGGCCAGAGCCGGCTGCTCGTCGTGCCCGGCTCGATCGCGCCCGGCTCGGTGACGATCGGCGAGCTGCCGCAGGGGACCCGCTACGTGGTGACCGAGCCCGATCCGCGCGGCGCGGTCGTCTCGACCAGTCGCAACCCGGTCACGATCACCGAGGAGAACCGCGAGGAGGTCGTCGTCGGCAACGACTACAGCGCGGATCCGACGGTGCCGCCGCCCGTTGAGCCGCCGGTCGAGCCCGTCCTGCCGCCGGTCACCCCGCCGGTCCAGCCGACGCTGCCGCCCGACGTGAACGACAGCGGCCGCGGGCCGGGCCTGTCACTGGCCGTCGACACGCCGACCTCGGCCGACGTCGCGATCACCGAGACGATCGCGCCGCGACGGCTGCTCGTCGGCGGGACGACGACGCTGCGCGTACGCGTCGTCAACAACGGGCCGCAGGCGGCCGCCGGCGTCGTCGCGCGCGAGCTGCCGCAGGTCGACCCGCAGCGGCCGAACCGGATCGCGCGCGTGCTGTCGGTCAGAGCCTCGAACGGGACCGCGAGATGCAACGACGTGCGCCCGGTCCGCTGCCAGCTCGGCACGCTCGCGGCGGGCGAGTCGCGCACGATCGTCGTGCGCGCGCGGGTGCTGCGCGTCGGGACGCTCGAGAGCGTCGTCTACGTCTCTTCCACGACGCCCGATCGCAACACCTCCAACAACGCCGACGCCGCCGGCCTCGTCGTGCGCGCGCCGACCCCGGCGTTGCGCGCCGCGATCAGCTCGCCGCCGCGCGTGACCGTCGGCGACCACGTGCGCTATCGCGTCAGCGCGATCGGCGGCGCGCCGCGCGGCGCCCGCCACGTGCGCGTCTGCCACCGCCCGCCGGCCGGTCTGCTCGTGCGCTCGGCGCCCGGTGCGAGACGGATCGGCGGTCGGCTCTGCCGCGACGTCCCGCGCCTCGCGCGCGGCCAGCGCACGAGCTTCGTCGTCAACGCCGTCGCGCGCGCCAGCGCCGCCGGCCGCACGCTCCCGCTGCTCGCCCGCGCGACTGCCACCGACCTCGCGCGCGCCGCCCGAGCCGACACGACCGTCGACGTGATCGCGGTGCTGCCGACGGGGCGGGGGTAGGGGTCAGGCTGCCGCTGGCGCAAGCACAGAAAGCTCGTGATGAGAACAGCCGGCCTGGAGCTGACGGTCGTACGTCATCACGGCGGTGATCGAGCCTCGCTTCCTGAGCCGGACCGCGGCATCGAGATGAATCGCGTCGAGCGAGCGAACCGTCACCGGCTCGATCCGTGATGCACGCAGTAGGGAAGCAGAACCAACGGGAAGCAACTGCACGCCGCTGAGCAGGCGCTCGGCGGCCGTGAGGAGCCGCTCGCGCGCCGCCAGTCGCCGCAGCTCGACGACGATCAGCTCGCTCGACCAGCGCGGTACGTGCACCGCGATCTGCTCGCGGATGAGGGCGGCGTCAGGTTCGTCGAGCAGCACTCGCCCGAGGGCAGAGGTATCCAGGTAGATCCCGTTCATCAGACGCCACGGCTTCGATCCTGGGCGAGCAGGCGGTCGGTGGTCCCGGCCGGATGCGGTTGCGCGGTGGCGAGATGAGCGTCGATCAGTGCGAGGAGGTCCGGCGTCTCCGCCGCCACTTCGTTGGCGGTAGCGCGAAGCGCTGTGTTCGCCGTCGCTGTTCTCGGGCGCTCGCTCATCGTCGAATGAGCCTCGCAGGCGATCCACGAGATCTCAACAGTCTCGATATGGGACTTCCCGCTCCGCTACCGTCCCGCCGCATGAGCGTCCCCGTCGCGCGCCGGCTGCGTCCGTTCGGCACCACGATCTTCACCGAGATGTCGGCGCTGGCGCAGCGGACCGGCGCGATCAACCTCGGGCAGGGCTTCCCCGACGAGGATGGGCCGGCAGAGCTGGTCGAGGCCGCCGCGGAGGCGCTGCGGAGCGGGCACAACCAGTACGCGCCGCTGGGCGGCGTGCCGGAGCTGCGGGTCGCGATCGCTGGCCATCAGCGGCGGCGCTATGGACTGGAGGTCGACCCCGATGACGGGGTGCAGGTGACCTTCGGCGCGACGGAGGCGATTGCGGCGGCGTTGCTGGGACTGCTGGAGCCGGGCGAGGCGGTCGTCGCGCTGGATCCGACCTACGACTCCTACGGCGCCGCGGTCGCGCTCGCCGGCGGGGAGCTGCGACGCGTCACGCTGCGGGCGCCGGCGTTCGCGCTCGACCTCGGCGCGCTGGAGGCGGCGGTGCGCGGCGTCGGCGCGGCCGGTGCGCGTCAAGAGGCCCGCGTCCTCCTGCTCAACTCGCCGCACAACCCGACCGGCCGCGTGCTGAGCCGCACCGAGCTGGAGGGGGTCGCGCGCATCTGCGTCGAGCACGACCTGATCGCGATCACCGACGAGGTCTACGAGCACCTCGTCTTCGACGGCGCCGAGCACATCCCGCTCGCGACCCTGCCGGGGATGGCCGATCGCACGCTGACAATCTCCAGCGCCGGCAAGGCCTTCTCATTCACCGGCTGGAAGATCGGCTGGTGCAGCGGCCCGCCGGAGCTGGTCGCGGCGGCGCGCGCGGCGAAGCAGTTCCTCACCTTCGCCGGCGGCACGCCGCTGCAGCACGCGGTCGCGCGCGGGCTCGACGACGCCGAGCGCCACACCGCCCCGCTCGCCGCCCGCCTGCAGGCCAACCGCGACCGCCTCGCCGCCGGCCTCCGAGCGGCCGGCTTCGCCGTCGCGCACAGCGAGGGCACGTACTTCATCAATGCCGACGCCGCCCCGCTCGGCGTCGCCGACGCCGCCGCCTGGTGCCGCGAGCTGCCCGCCCGCGCCGGCATCGTCGCGATCCCCGCGAGCGCCTTCCACGCCGATCCCGCGACCGCGCCGACGCTCGTCCGCTTCGCCTTCTGCAAGCGGCCGCAGGTGATCGACGAGGCGGTCGCGCGGCTGGCGCGGATCTAACGCGCGGCGCCCGCGTCCGCGCCGCGTGCGTCCGCCGCGCCCGCGCTCGCACCGCCGACCAACCCACCCGCCACCTCGTCGACCACCTCCACCACAGCCTCCACGTCCTCGTCGGTCGTGCGGTGGTTGACGAAGCAGGCGCGCAGGCACGAGCGGCCGTCCAGCTCGGCGGCGGCGAGCAGGATCCGGCCGTCGCGCTCGATCGCGCGCACGAGCGCGGCCGTCGCGGCGGCGTCGGGGCAGCTCACGTGGCGGAAGCAGACGGCCGACAGCTGCGGCTCGTGCAGCAGCTCGAAACGCGGGTGCTCTGACAGCAGCCGCGCGAGCGTACGCGCCTGCGCGAGGTTGCGCTCGATCGCCACGCGGAAGGCGTCGGCGCCGTGGACGGTGAAGGCGAGCCACAGCTTCAGCGCGCGCAGCGGGCGCGAGTACTCGAGCGTGCGATCGACCGGGTGCAGCTCGGCCAGCTCGCCGTGCGGGATGTAGCTCTCGTGATGGGAGAAGGTGCGCTCCAGCGTCGCGCCGTCGCGCACGAGCAGCACGCTGCACGCCTTCGGCACCGCCAGCCACTTGTGCGCGTCGACGGTCGCCGAGTCGGCCCGCTCCAGACCCGCGAACAGCGCGCCGGCGCTCGCGGTCGCGGCGGCCGGCAGCCCGTAGGCGCCGTCGACGTGCAGCCAGACGCCGTGCTCGGCGCAGACGGCGGCGATCGGCTCCAGCGCGTCGACCGCGCCGGTCAGCGTCGTGCCGCCGGTCGCGACGACCGCGACCGGGACGATCCCCGCGCGCACGTCCGCGGCGATCGCCGCCGCCAGCGCGTCGGGCCGCAGGCGCCGCTCCTCGTCGACCGGCAGCGCCCGCACCTGGCGGCCGCCGATCGCCAGCACCTCGGCCGCGCGCCGCACCGAGTAGTGCGCGTCGGCGGAGCAGTAGAGCGCCATCCGGCGGCCGTCGCCGCCGCTGTGGCGGAAGCCGGGCAGCGCCCGCTCGCGCGCGGCGGCGAGCGCGGTCAGGTTCGAGATCGTGCCGCCGGCCGCGAGCATGCCGTCGGCCGGGGTGCCGAAGCCGGTGAACTCGGCGACCCAGCGGATCGCCTGGCGCTCGAACAGGTCGGCGCCGCCGGCCGCGACGGCGACGTTGATGTCGTGCGCGGCGGCGAGCGCGTCGCCGAGCACGCCGATCTCAAGCCCCGAGGAGCCGACGTAGGCGAGGTAGCGCGGGCGCGGCTGTGAGATCGACGCGTCGAGCACCTCGGCGGCGAGCGTCAGGGCGGCGCGCGCGTCGCTGCCGTCGGCCGGCAGCGGTCCCGTCAGCAGCGCGCGGTGGCGCGCGTCGAGCAGCGGCTGGCCGGGGCGAGCGTGGTCGAAGGTGCGCCAGCTGTCGAGGATCAGGGAGGCGGCATGCGCGAGCGCCTGCTCGCGGTCGGGGAGGCTGAGCGCAGAGGTCATGGGGCGAATCTCGCTCTGCGCGCCATCGCGGCGCAACGATCACGCACGATCGAGGCCGAAGTGCGCTCGATTCGAGCTAGATTGGCCGGATGGCCGGCACGGTTTCCGTCGATGACGTCGATCTCGCACTGCTCGAGCTGCTGCGCGCCGACGCGCGCCGTTCGGTCGCCGACCTGGCGCGCGAGGTCAACCTCTCGCCGGCGCCGGTCGGCCGCCGCATCGCGCGCCTGGAACGGCAGGGCGTGATCGCCGGCTACACCGCGCTCGTCAACGAGTCGAAGCTCGGCCGCGGCGTCGAGGCGTTCGCGGAGGTGCGCGTCAGAGGCGACGCCGACATCGCGGCGGTGCTCGAGCTGGCGGCGACGATGCCGGAGGCGCAGGAGGCGTTCACGGTCGCCGGCGACCCCGACGCGCTCGTGCGGCTGGTCGTCGCCGACGCCGAGGGGCTGCGGCGCGCGATCAACACGCTGCGCCACAGCGACGGCGTGGTCAGCACGCGCACACTGCTGGTGCTCGGCAGCTGGCGTCGCAGACCGGGCGCCGCCTAGAACACGCCGGTCCCGCGCACGACCTCGTAGATCAGGTTGGTCTCCGCGTGCGCGACCGACGGGTGGCTGGCGAGGTGCTCGACGACGAACTCGCGCAGGTCGTGCGGGTCGGCGGCGGCGACCCACAGCAGGTAGTCGTCGCCGCCGGTCATGTGGAACAGCGACAGCAACTGCGGCAGCGCGCGCACGTGCGCGGTGAAGCCCTCGATCTGCTCGCGCGAGTGGACCGACAGCCGCACCGCGATCAGCGCCTGCAGCGGCCGTCCGAGCGCGGCCGGGTCGATCTCGGCGTGGAAGCCGCGGATCACGCCGCGCTCGATCAGGCCGCGGACGCGCATCAGGCAGGTCGACGGCGCGATCCCGACGGCGTCGGCGAGGCGCGCGTTCGGCAGCCGCGCATCGGCGGCGAGCAGCTCGACGATGCGGCGGTCGATCGGGTCGAGCGCGTGGGGCGGGGTCGGCGAGGCGTTCGGCAGCACTGCCCAACCCTACCGTCTGAACCGCAGATCATTCGGCATAAGTGCGAATCCTGACAGGATTATTCGCCATTCCAAACAGATCGCCGAACAGTGGCTACAGTCGAACCTATGATGAGCGTTCCCAGCACAAGCACAGGACCCGTCATCGCCGACTCGATCCTCGACGCGATCGGCCACACCCCGCTCGTGCGTCTGTCGCGCTTCGGCGCCGGCCTGACGCCGCAGCTCGTGGCGAAGGTGGAGGCGCTCAACCCGGGCGGCTCGATCAAGGACCGCGTCGCCGTCAAGCTGATCGAGGCCGCCGAACGCGACGGGTCGCTCCAGCCCGGCGGCACGATCGTCGAGCCGACCTCCGGCAACACCGGCACCGGCCTCGCGATCGCCGCGCGCGTGAAGGGCTACCGCGTGATCGCGGTGATGCCGGACAAGATGTCGCGCGAGAAGATCGACCTGCTGCGGGCGTACGGCGCCGAGGTCGTGATCGCGCCGACCGACGTCGCGCCCGACGATCCGCGCTCCTACTACCGCGTCGCCGACCGCCTCGCCGAGGAGATCCCCGGCGCCTTCCAGCCCAACCAGTACTTCAACCAGGCCAACCCGGACGCGCACGAGGCGTCGACCGGGCCGGAGATCTGGGAGCAGAGCGGCGGCAGGATCACCCATCTCGTCGCCGGTGTCGGCACCGGCGGCACGATCACCGGCACGGCCCGCTACCTGCGCCGCATGAACCCCGCGATCGAGGTGATCGGCGCCGACCCGGAGGGCTCGATCTACTCGGCCGGACCGGGCGACGAGGTGCGGCCGTACCTGGTCGAGGGCGTCGGCGAGGACTTCTGGCCGGAGACCTTCGACCGCACCGTCGTCGACCGCTACGTCAAGGTCAGCGACAGAGACTCCTTCCTCGCCGCGCGCAAGCTCGCGCAGACGGAAGGGATCCTCGCGGGCGGCTCGGCCGGCACCGCGCTGCAGGCGGCCGTCGAGGTCGCGCAGGGGATCGACGACCCGCAGGCGCTCGTCGTCGTCGTGCTGCCCGACGGCGGCCGCAGCTACCTCAGCAAGGTCTTCAACGACACCTGGATGACCGAGCACGGCTTCCTCGACCGCGGCACCGACCTGCGCGTCGGCGACGTGCTGCGCGCCAAGCGCGACGACGCGCACGGCCACGGCCCCGCGCTGCCGCCGCTGGTCACCGTCCACACCCACCAGCCGGTCCGCGACGCCGTCTCACTGCTGCATGAGCACGGCGTCTCGCAGCTGCCGGTCGTCTCCGCGACCGATCCGAGCGCGATCGTCGGCTCGGTCGGCGAGCGCGGCCTGCTCGCGCATGCCGTCGGCGACCCGTCGCTGCTGACGGCGCAGATCGTGCACGTGATGGAGCCGCCGCTGCCGGCGGTCTCCGCCAACGACCCGGTGCGCGACGCCGTCACGCTCCTGACCGGCGAGCGGCAGGCGCTGCTCGTCACGCAGGATGGTGCGCCCGCGGGCATCGTGACGCGGACGGACCTGCTGGAATCGCTGGCCAGATGACCTCGTTCCGCACGCGCGCCGTCCACGCCGGCCTCAGACCGGACCCGACCTACGGCTCGGTCATCCCGGCGATCCACCAGACCTCGACGTACCGCCAGTCGGCGGTCGGCGAGTTCGTCGGCGACTACGACTACGCCCGCTCCGCCAACCCGACGCGCTTCGCGCTGGAGGAGGCGCTCGGCGAGCTGGAAGGCGGCAGAGCGGTCGCCTTCTCCAGCGGGCTCGCGGCCGCGCACGCGCTGCTCGTGCACGTCGCCAGAACCGGCGATCACGTCGTGCTGCCGGCCGACCTCTACGGCGGCACGTTCCGCCTGGTCGACAAGGTGATGGTGCAGTGGGGCCTGCGCTACACGCTGGTCGACCAGACCGACCTCGACGCGCTCGCGGCGGCGATCGAGCCGCGCACGCGCGTCGTCTGGGTCGAGACGCCGACCAACCCGCTGCTGAACGTCGTCGACATCCGCGGCGTGGTCGAGCGGGCGTCCGCGGTCGGCTCCGCGCGCCCGCTCGTCGTGGTCGACAACACCTTCGCGACGCCCGTCAACCAGCGGCCGCTGGAGCTGGGCGCCGACGCCGTCGTGCACTCCACGACGAAGTACCTCGGCGGCCACTCCGACGTCGTCGGCGGCGCCGTGATCGCGAAGGACGACGCGCTCTACGAGGGGATGCGCTTCGTCCAGAACGCGGTCGGCTCGGTGCCCGGCCCGTTCGACAGCTTCCTCGTCCATCGCGGTCTGCGCACGCTGCCGCTGCGGATGGCCGCGCACGCCGAGAGCGCCGCGGCCGTGGCCGACTTCCTGAAGACCGCGCCCGGCGTCAGCGACGTGCGCTGGCCGGGCTTCAGCGGGATGGTCTCCTTCCGCCACGCGGACGCGATCGGGATCGCGCAGCGCACGCGGCTGTTCACGCTGGCCGAGTCGCTCGGCGGCGTCGAGTCGCTGATCGAGGTGCCGCAGGCGATGACCCACCAGTCGGTCGAGGGCTCCGACGCGGCCGTGCCGGCCGACCTCGTCCGCCTCTCGTGCGGAATCGAGGAGCCGGCCGACCTCGTCGAAGACCTGCGCGCGGCGCTCGGCTAACCCCGCCGGCCCGGACGGCGTCTGTCGGGACCGCGTCCGGGCGGCTGCTCGGGGCGCGGGCCGACGTGCGGCGGCGACCACGGCCGCGTCGTGCTCGTGCCCGGTTCCAGCGTCAGCGTCTCGTCGTCGTGCCGGATGATCAGCGGCGCGCCGTCGATCAGCTGGTACGTCGCCGAGCCGTGGACGATCTCGACCCGCAGCCGGCGGCCGCGGAAGGTCAGCCGGAAGGCGAGCCGCTGCAGCGTGTGCGGTATCCGCGGCGCGAACGACAGCTCGCCGCCGTGGTCGCGCAGCCCGCCGAAGCCGGCGACCGCCGCCAGCCACGAGCCCGCCAGCGACGCGATGTGGAGGCCGTCCTTCGTGTTGCCGGCGAGGTCGTCGAGGTCGACGAGCGCCGCCTCGCCGAAGTAGTCGTAGGCGAGGTCGAGCTGCCCGACCTCGGCCGCGACGATCGCCTGCGCGCAGGCCGACAGCGACGAGTCGCGCACCGTCAGCCGCTCGTAGTAGGCGAAGTCGCGCGCCTTCTGCTCGTCGGTGAAGGCATCGCCGCGCTTGTAGAGCGCGAGCACGAGGTCGGGCTGCTTGACGACCTGCTTGCGGTAGAGGTCGAAGTAGGGGAAGTTGAGCAGCAGCGGGTACTGCTCCGGCGCGGTCCCCGCGAAGTCCCACTCGGCGTGGCGCGTGAAGCCCTGCGACTGCTGGTGGACGCCGAGCCGCTCGTCGAACGGCACGCACATCGCGTTGGCGGCGTCGCGCCAGGCGGCCAGCTCCTCGTCGTCGACGCCGAGATGGGCTGCCGTGCGCGGGTGGCGCGCGGCAGCCTCGACCGCCCCGCGCAGGTTCCGCTGCGCCATCAGGTTCGTGTAGACGTTGTCGTCGACGATCGCGGTGTACTCGTCGGGGCCGGTGACGCCGTCGATGTGGAAGTCGCCCTCGACGTCGTGGTGGCCGAGCGAGCGCCACAGCCGCGCCGTCTCGACCAGCAGTCTCAGCCCGATGTCGCGCTCGAAGACGAGGTCGCCGGTCACGTCGACGTGGCGGATGACGGCGTCGGCGACGTCGGCGGCGACGTGGAAGGCGGCCGTGCCGGCCGGCCAGTAGGCCGAGCACTCCTGGCCGCGGATCGTGCGCCACGGGAACGCCGCGCCCTCCAGCCCGAGCTGGAAGGCGCGCTCGTGCGCCAGCGGCAGCGTCGAGTGACGCCAGCGCAGCGCGTCGGCGGCCGCGTGCGGCGCGGTGTACGTCAGCACCGGCAGCACGAACGTCTCCGTGTCCCAGAAGGCGTGGCCGTCGTAGCCGGTGCCGGTCAGCCCCTTCGCCGCGATCGCGCGCCGCTCGGTGCGGGCGCCGGCCTGGAGCGTGTGGAAGAGCGCGAAGCGGATCGCCTGCTGCAGCTCGGCGTCGCCGTCGATCTCGACGTCGGCGCCGTCCCAGAACTCGTCGAGGTACCTGCGCTGCTCGGTCAGCAGGCCGTCCCAGCCGCTGCGCACCGCGGAGGAGAGCGCGGCGTCGACCTGGTCGCGCACGGCCGGCAGCGAGCGCCGGCTCGACCAGCCGTAGCCGATCAGCTTCGTCAGCACGAGCGACTGGCCGTCGCCGATCTCGGTCGCGACCGTCAGCCGCGCGAGGTCGTCGTGGCTCTCGATGTCGACGACGGTGCCCTCCGGCCCCTCGACGACGTGGTCCATCCCGGCCGCCATGCGGATCTTGCTCGCGCGCGTCTGGTGGACGAGCACGGCGCGGCGCTGGTGGTCCTCGTGCAGCTCGGGCACGAGCGGATGCGCGAGCGCGGCGGCCGCGCGCGGGTCCCTGCTGACGGCCGGGCCGGGCTCGTTGGCGACCAGCTCCGACTGCACGACGATGCGCGTCTCGCCGTCGAGCGGACGGACCTCGTAGCGGATCGCGGCGATCCCGCGCTGGACGAACGAGACGAGGCGCGTCGAGCGCACCTCCAGCTCGCGGCCGGCCGGCGAGCGCCAGCGCACGACGCGCTCCAGCGTGCCGGCTCTGAGGTCGAGCACGCGTCTGTGGCTCAGCAGCGTGCCGTAGCGCACGTCGAACGGCTCGTCGTCGACGAGCAGGCGGATGATCTTGCCGTTGGTGACGTTGACGGCCGTCTGGCCGTCCTCCGGGTAGCTGTAGCCGGCCTCGGCGTACGGCAGCGGGCGCGTCTCGTAGAAGCCGGCGAGGTAGGTGCCCGGCTGACCGAACGGCTCCCCCTCGTCGAGGTTCCCGCGCATCCCGATGTGGCCGTTGGAGAGCGCGAAGACCGACTCGGCGTGCGGCAGCAGTCCCAGCTGGAGCTGGTCCTCGGTGATCGACCACGGCTCGACGGTGAAGATCGGTTCGGGGATCACAGCAGCTCCGAGAGGTCGTCGACGACGATGTCGGCGCCGTGGTCGAGCAGCGCCTGACGCTGCCCGGCCCGGTCGACGCCGACCACGAATCCAAATCTGCCGGCGCGGCCGGCGGCGACGCCGGCGAGCGCGTCCTCGAAGACGGCCGCCTGCGCGGGCTCCACGCCGAGCGCCTTCGCGCCCGCGAGGAAGGTGTCGGGCGCCGGCTTGCCGGCGAGCCCCTCGGAACGCGCGGTCGTGCCGTCGACGCGCGCCTCCAGCATGTCGTCGATGCGGGCGGCCTCGACGACCGCCTTGCAGTTGTTGGAGGAGGAGACGACCGCGCGCCGCAGCCCGGCGTCGCGCGCGGCATGCAGGTAGTCGACGGAGCCCGCGAACGGCTCGACCGCGCCGCTGGCGATCAGGTCGAGCACGAGCGCGTTCTTGCGCGTGCCGAGGCCGTTGACGGTCTCGGCCTCCGGGCCGTCGTCCGGCGACCCCTCCGGCAGCTCGATCCCACGTGAGGCGAGGAAGTCGCGCACGCCGGCCTCACGCGGCTTGCCGTCGACCCATCTGGTGTAGTCGGCCCCCTCGAACGGGACGAACGGAGTCCCGTCGCGCTGCGCGCGCTCGCGCAGGTAGGCGTCGAACATCTTCTTCCATGCGGCGGCGTGGACGCTCGCGGTCTGGGTCAGCACGCCGTCGAGATCGAACAGGCAGGCGCTGATGCTGTCTGGGAGGCCGAGCATTCCCGGCAAGATACGGCGTACGCCATCCTTCCGCGCATGGAGCACATAGAGCTCACGCTGCTCGGGTTGCTGCTGGCGGTCGTCGGGCTGACCGCGCTCGCGCGTCTGTGGAACGTTCCGTACCCGATCCTGCTGGTGATCGGGGGCAGCCTGCTCGGCTTCGTGCCGGGCCTTCCGAGCGTCGAGCTCGACCCCGACCTGGTGCTGCTGGTGTTCCTGCCGCCGCTGCTGTTCAACGCCGCCTACTTCGCCTCGCCGCGCGACATGAAGCTGCTGTGGCGGCCGATCACGCTGAACGCGATCGGGCTCGTGCTGCTGACCGCGTGCGCGGTCGCGTGGGTCGCGCACACGCTCGTCGACGACCTCTCGTGGGCGGCGGCCTTCACGCTCGGCGCGATCTGCGCGCCGACCGACCCGCTCGCCGCGACGGCGATCGCGCGCAGACTCGGCGTGCCGGCGCGGCTGGTGAGCGTGATCGAGGGCGAGAGCCTCGTCAACGACGGCAGCGCGCTCGTGATCTACCGCGTCGCGGTCGCGGCGGCGGTCGGCGGCAGCTTCGACCTGCTCGACGCCGGCTGGGAGTTCGTCGCCAACGTCGCCGGCGGGATCGCGATCGGCGCGCTCGTCGGCTTCGCGCTGCTGCCGCTGTTCCGCCGCGCGCTCGCCGATCCGCTGATCAGCGTGACGCTGTCGCTCGCCGCCGGCTATCTCGGCTACATCCCGGCGGAGGAGCTGGGCGTCTCCGGCGTGCTCGGCGCCGTCACCGTCGGGCTGGTGCTCTGCTGGCACGCCCCGACGATCACCGACCCGCTCTCGCGCCTGACCGGCTACGCCTTCTGGGACGTGCTGGTCTTCCTGCTGAACGCGCTGCTGTTCGTGCTGGTCGGCTTCCAGCTGCACGAGGTCGTCACCCACCAGGAGCGCTCGCTGGCGCTGCTGCTGGGGCTCGGCGCCGCCGTCAGCGCGGCGGTGATCGCGACGCGGCTGCTGTGGGGCAACACGACGCCGTACATCATCCGCGCGCTCGACCGGCGCCCCAAGCAGCGGCTGCTGCGAGTCGGCTGGCGCGAGCGGATGGTGATCGGCTGGAGCGGCATGCGCGGCGCCGTCTCGCTCGCCGCCGCGCTCGCGCTGCCGCTCGACTTCCCCGAGCGCGACCTGCTGCTGTTCCTGACGCTGACGGTGATCTTCGCGACGCTCGTCGTGCAGGGGCTGACGCTGCCGTGGCTGATCCGCACGCTGGGGATCGAGGACGACGGCTCGCCGGCGCGCGAGGAGCTGCACGCCCGCCGCGCCGCGACCGAGGCCGCGATCTCACGACTGGAGGAGCTGCGCGAGGAGGAGTGGACGCGCGACTCGACCGTGCGGCTGATGCGCAAGAACTACGACGTGCGCCAGCGGCGGCTGGCGCAGGTCGCCGGCGAGCGCTCGTTCGAGCAGGACGGCGAGGACCTCGGCGAGCACACCGACGCGCGCGCGAGGCTGACGAAGGAGCTGATCGACGCCGAGCGCGCGATCGTCGTCGCGCTGCGCAACGAGGGCACGATCTCCGACGAGGTGATGCACAGACTGGAGCGCGAGCTGGACCTGCAGGAGCTGGGGATCGCGGCGTATCGCAGAGAGCCGTCGGTCGCGCCGGACGGCGCGGCGTGAGGCGGTGGCTATGTTCGGAGCATGAGCGATTCCACTCCAGTGCGCATCGGCATCGTCGGCGTCGGCAACATCGGAGGGGCGCTCGCGCGCCACTTCGTCGCCGCCGGCCACGAGGTCGCGGTCGCCAACTCGCGCGGCCCCGAGACCCTCGTCGACCTGGTCGCCGAGCTGGGCGAACGGGCGCACGCCGCGACGGTGGCGGAGGCGCTGCGCTTCGGCGAGGTCGACGTCGTCTCGATCCCGCTCGGCCGCATCGGCGAGCTGCCGGCCGACGGCGTCGCCGGCAAGGTCGTGATCGACACGAACAACTACTACCCCGGGCGCGACGGCCAGATCGCCGCGCTCGACGACGACAGCACGACCTCGAGCGAGCTGCTCGCGGTGCAGCTGCCCGGCGCGCGGATCGTCAAGGCGTTCAACGCGATCTACGCGAGCTGGCTGGCGGAGCGCGGGCTGCCGGCGGGCGATCCCGCGCGGCTCGCGATCCCGATCTCCGGCGACGACGCGGAGGCGAAGCGGATCGTCGCCGCGCTGATCGACGAGATCGGCTTCGACGCCGTCGACGCGGGCACGCTCGCGGTCGGCGGGCGCAAGCACCAGCCCGACACGCCGCCCTACGGCGCCGAGGCCGGCGCCGCAGAGCTGCGTGGGTTGCTCGGGCTCTAGCGCTCGGAGGCCAGCTTCGGCGCGCTGGCGGCGCGGGCGCCGCCGCGCGTCGCCTTGATCGCCGGCGTGACCGCCTGCGAGGCCGGCTTGCCGTAGAGCGTCGGGTCGAGATAGCGGCCCTTCGCCTTGCCGGTCTTCGACGTGACGGCCGCGATCCCGTCGCGTCTGGCCTGCGGGTCGCGCCGCTCGCCGGTCACCGACCACGAGACCTTCGTGCGCGGCTTCTCGCTGCGGATCTGGAAGCTGCCGTCGCCATCGACCTCGGCTGCGACGATCACCTGGCCGAACTGGCCGATCGGCGTCAGCTGATAGCGCCAGTCGCCGGCGATCGCGGTCGCGTACGACGGCAATCTCACCGTCGCGCGGCCGGAGCCGTCAGTCGTGACGTTGCCGCTGTAGGTGACGGTGAGCGAATCGGTCTCGACCGGGGTGTGGGTGAGCGTGCGCTGCGAAGGCGCGCGCGGGTCGTCGATCTTGAAGCCGCTCTTGGTGCCGGTGACGGTCAGATTGCCGTTGATCTGGACCGCGCCGTTGAAGGTCGCCGCGGTCGTTCTGCCCTGCGCGAACAGCGCCGAGCCGTTGCCGTTGGTGACCGCCTCCAGCGCGTTGTCGTTGTTGGCGGCGTTGACGTTCTCGGCGCGCACGCCGGTGCCGGTGCCGCCCGAGATGCCGGCCTGGCCGATCACGCCGATCGCGCCGTTGGGGTCGGTGACGAAGCCGCGCACGCCGTAGCCGCCCGTACCGTCATGACGGCCCACGATCGCTCCTATGCCGTTGCATCTGCCTATGTTTCTCTCGCAGATCGCGCCGTTCTGACGCGCGACGACCGCCTCGCCGCTGGAGGAGTCGCCGATCAGCGCGGCCGACGATATCGAGCCGGTGACGCCCCAGATCGAGTTGCCGCCGACGGTGTTGGCGAAGATGCCCGGGCCGACGCCCTGGTGGTCGACCGAGATCCCGCGGCTGCTGGAGCCGTTGTTGGTGATGTTGACCTCGAGGGCGTTGCCGATGCCCTGGTGTCTGACTCTGACCGCGGTCTGCGTCGAGGCGGGGTTGCTGACCGTGGCGCTGAGGACGCCGTCTCTCGTTCCTCTCTGGTCGAGGTCGAGCGGCGGGATCACCTGCAGCAGCTTCGCCAGCACCTCGGCGGGCGTGTCGGGCGAGCCGGCGGGGCCGGTCTCGCCCTGCGGCCCGGCGGGACCGGCCGGACCGGCGGGGCCCTGCGCGCCTGCGGGGCCGACTGGACCGGCAGGTCCGGCGGGGCCGGCCGGGCCCGCGGGACCGGTTCTGCCGGTGGCACCTCTCGGGCCGGCGGGCCCTCTGGGACCGCGCGGGCCGGGCTCGCCTCTGCTGCCCTCGACGTTCCACGAGATCTTCGTCTGCCCGGCCGGGCATCTGGCGTTCTCGGTCGTCAGGTTGAGCGTTCTGTAGTCCTGCGTGACACAGGCGTAGATCCGTCTCGGCGCGGCCGCCGACTGGGCGGCGGCCGGTTGGGCTGCGAGCGCGCCCCCCAGCGCGCCGGGCAGCAGGACGAGCGCGGCGATTCGTCGCGGCGTCAGTGAGGGTGCGGTCATGGTCGGCGGCTTCTCCGCTTCGGCGGAGAGACCGCTTGGACCAGGAACGTCTATGCGCCAGAAAGGTCAGATGTCTGACACTCAATACCCCAAAAAGGACGATGTTGGCGCGCTGACCTCCTAACGCGTCAGCAGGCGGTCGAGCGTCAGCTCGGGGTGGTCGCGCTCCAGGCGCTGCAGCACGAACTCGCTGCGGAAGACGGCGAGGTGGGTGCCGTCGGCGCGCACGAGCACCTCTGAGCCGGTCGCCTCGCGGATCGTCGGGACGTCGCCGGGCTCGGTGCGGCGGGCGACGTTCCACGGCGCCTCTTCCAGCCGCACTCTCGCGTTGAACTCGTTCTCCATGCGGTTGACGGCGACGTCGAACTGGAGCCGGCCGACGCCGGCCAGCACCGGCACGGGGTCGCCGGCCGCCTCGCGTCTGAGCACGTGCACGACGCCCTCCTCGTCGAGCTGCTCGAGCCCGCGGCGGAACTGCTTGTAGCGCGACACGTCGCCGTTGCGGACGAACATGAAGAACTCGGGCGCCAGCGAGGGGATCGCGGGGAAGCGGGCCGGCTCGTCGAGCCACAGCGTGTCGCCGACGCGCGTGTCGGCGGCGCCGACGATCCCGACGACATCGCCGGGGAATGCCTCCTCCATCAGCGAACGCTCGCGGCCGAAGACCTCGTGCGCGTGCGCCATCGCGAGCGAGCGGCCGGTGCGCTCGTTCATCACGCGCATGCCGCGCTCGAAGCGGCCGGAGCAGATCCGCACGAAGGCGATCCGGTCGCGGTGGCGCGGGTCCATGTTCGCCTGCACCTTGAAGACGAGCCCGGAGAAGGGGGCTTCCAGCGGCCGCTCCCCGGCCGGCTCGCCGTCGGCGTCGATCTCGCGTCGCGGCGACGGCGCCGGCGCCAGCTCGACGAGCGCCTTCAGCAGCGGCCCGACGCCGAAGTTGGAGACGGCCGAGCCGAAGAACAGCGCGGTCGCCTGGCCGTCGCGGAAGGCGACGTCGTCGAACTCCTCGTCGACCGCGTCGAGCAGCTCCAGCTCCTCGCGCGCGGTCGCCCAGGCGGGGTCGTCGGAGTCCTCCGCGGTCGCCGCGTCGAGGATCACCTCGGGCGCGATCGTGGCGCCGCCGGTCGTGCGCGTGAAGCGGTGGAAGAGATCCGTTCTGCGGTCGATCACGCCCTCGAACGAGCCGGGGATGCCGACCGGCCAGTTGAGCGGGATCGCCTGCAGGTCGAGCACCGTCGCGAGGTGGTCGAGGATCTCCAGCGGCTCCATGCCGGGGCGGTCGTACTTGTTGACGAAGGTCAGCAGCGGGATTCTGCGCGCCCGCGCGACCTCGAACAGCCGCAGCGTCTGCGGCTCGACGCCCTTCGCCGCGTCGATCAGCATCACGGCCGCGTCGACGGCCGAGAGCACGCGCAGCGTGTCCTCGGAGAAGTCCTTGTGGCCCGGCGTGTCGAGCAGGTTGAAGACGTTGCCCTCGTACTCGAAGCGCAGCACCGTCGAGGAGACCGAGATGCCGCGTCTGCGCTCCAGCTCCATCCAGTCGGAGGTGACCTCGCGCCGTCCCGCTCTCGCCTTCACCGCGCCGGCCTCGCCGTGCAGCGCGCCGGCGTACAGCAGCAGCTTCTCCGTGAGGGTGGTCTTGCCGGCGTCAGGGTGGGAGATGATCGCGAACGTCCGGCGCCGCGCCGCCTCGGCGGCGATCGTTCCGGCCGCCGCGGGGGCGAGGGGCGTGCTGCTCATGCCCTCAGGATGGCAGGCCGGGCTGGTCGAGCGCCTCCAACGGCGTCGGTTCGCCGCGCGCGGCGCTCGCGCGGCCGCCGAGGTACTCGCCGACGATCACCGCGATCAGGACCGCCAGCGTCAGCAGCGCGACGGCCAGCGCGGAGAGCGAGCCGCCGAGCAGTCCGATCACGATGCAGGCGAGCGCGCCGGCCGGGCGCTTCCAGCCGGGCGAGCCGGTCAGCCGCCAGCGGAACAGCGAATGGCCGAACAGGTAGAGCGCCGGGCCGCCGACGGCGATCGCCAGTCTCCAGCCGTGCAGGTGGTCGCCCGGGTGGGCGATCGTCAGCTCGTCGCCGACGGCGGAGACGATCACGCCGGCGATCAGCACGACGTGCAGGTAGGTGTAGGCGTCGCGCGCGAGCGTCGTGCGGCGGTCGCCGGCCAGCTCCAGCCGCCGCTCCGCGATCGCCGCGACGTAGTTGAAGTAGAGCCACCACATCGCGGCGGTGGTGAGAAAGGCGACGGCGAACGCGGCGACCCGCTCCCCTGTCAGCTCGAGGTCGGAGGTCGTCGCGCCGGTCAGCACGATCGACTCGCCCAGCGCGATGATCACGAACAGCTGGAAGCGCTCGGCGAAGTGGGAGGTCTGCACCTGCCAGGCGGCGCCCGTCGCGCGCTTCAGCCACGGCACCCAGTAGAGGTGCAGCGGCGCGCTGTAGTCGAGCGCGAGCGCGATCAGCCACAGCAGCGTGCGCGTCGACCCCTCCGCCAGCGCGCCCGCGATCCAGAAGGCGCCGGCGAACGCGAACCAGGCGAGGATCCGGCCGGCGCGCTCGCGCTCCGACGTGCCGCGGGCGGACGCCGCGAACGTGAGGAAGAGGTGGCGGCCGACCTGGATCGCGACGTAGGAGCCGGCGAACAGCAGCGCGCGGTCGCCGAAAGCGTGCGGGATCGCGACCGCCATCAGCAGCGAGGCGAGCATCACCGCGATCAGCAGCAGCCGCACCGCGATCGACTCCGGGTCCAGCTCGTTCGTGACCCACGTCGTGTAGTTCCACGCCCACCAGACGACGAGCAGCACGAGCGCCGACTGGCCGACGCCGGTCCAGTCGAGGTGCTCCAGCAGCAGGTGCGAGACCTGCGTGATCGCGAACACGAAGACGAGGTCGTAGAACAGTTCGAGCGAGGTCGCCCGCTGTCTCTCCGGATCCCCGGGGGCGCGTTGGAAGCGGCTGCTCATCGGCGCGAGTCTACGACGCGCCGCCGACCTCAGCGTGCGAGGAAGCGGATCGACGGGCGGCCGGGGCCGGCGCCGTCCGGGGTGACCTCGGCGTCGACCTCGTAGACGTCGGCGATCAGCCGCGGCGTGAGCACGTCGGCTGGGGCGCCGAGCGCGGCGACGCGGCCGTGCGCGAGCACGACGAGGCGGTCGCAGAAGATCGCCGCGAGGTTGAGGTCGTGGAGCGCGACGACGGAGGTGAGCGGCAGCCGCCGCACGAGCGCGAGCAGGTCGAGCTGGTGGCGCACGTCGAGGTGGTTGGTCGGCTCGTCCAGCAGCAGCTCGCGCGGCTCCTGCGCCAGCGCGCGTGCGATCTGCACGCGCTGCTGCTCGCCGCCGGAGAGCGCGTGCCAGCGGCGGTCGCGCAGCGTCGCGAGGTCGGTGTCGAGCAGCGCCCGCTCGACCGCGCGGTCGTCGGCGGCGGTGTCGCCCGACCAGCTGCCGCGGTGGGGGATCCGGCCCAGCCGGACGACCTGCTCGACGGTCAGGTCGACCTCGGTGCTCGCCTGCTGCGCGACGACGGCGACCCGCCGCGCGACCTCGCGCCGTCGCAGCCCGCCGAGCTCGGCGCCGTCGAGCAGGACGGCGCCGTCGCTCGGCCTGCGCAGCCCCGCCAGCAGCCGCAGCAGCGATGACTTGCCGGAGCCGTTCGGTCCCAGCAGGCCGAGCGTCGCGCCGGCCGGGACGTCCAGCGTGACGCCGTCGACGATCAGCGCGCCGCCGGCCGACCACGACACCTCACGCGCGTGGAGGCTCATCGCTGGCACCCCGCCCCGACCGCCGCACGCGCGCTCACGTCCGCCGCCCCCGCTGCGCGAGGATCGCCGCGAAGGCCGGCACGCCGATCAGCGCCGTCACGACGCCGACCGGCAGCTCCTGCGGCTCGAACAGCGTGCGCGCGGCGGTGTCGACCCAGACGAGGAAGATCGCGCCGGCGATCGCCGTCGCCGGCAGCAGCCGTCGGTGGCCGGGGCCGACCAGCAGCCGCGCCGCGTGCGGCAGCACCAGCCCGACGAAGCCGATCGCGCCGGCCGCGCTGACGAGCGTCGCCGTCAGCAGCGCGGTCACGACCAGCAGCAGCGCGCGCACGCGCGCGACCGAGATCCCGAGCGCGCCGGCGGCGTCCTCGCCGAAGGCGAAGGCGTCGAGCGCCGCCGACTGCGACAGGCAGAGCGCCAGCCCGAGCGCGCAGACGGCGCCGCACAGCGCGACGTCCTGCCAGTCGGCGCCGCCGAGCGAGCCGAGCAGCCAGAACAGCACGCCGCGCGTCTGCTCGGCGTCGGCGGAGGAGAAGACGAGGAAGGTCGTCACGGCCATGAACAGCTGCGTCCCGGCGACGCCGGCGAGCACGACGCGGTCGGTCCCGCCGCCGCTGACGGCCGCCAGCGCCAGCACCAGCCCGAAGGCGACGAGCGCGCCGGCGAAGGCGCCGGTCGAGAGCGCGATCGCGCCGCCGCCGACGCCGGCGACGATCACCAGCACCGCGCCGGTCGAGGCGCCGGAGGAGATCCCCAGCACGAACGGGTCGGCGAGCGGGTTGCGCAGCAGCGACTGCAGGATCGCGCCGCAGATCGCCAGCCCCGCCCCGCAGACGGCCGCCAGCAGCGTGCGCGGCAGCCGCAGATCCCAGACGATCCCCTCCTGGATCCGCGACAGGCCGGCGTCGCCGAGGCCGAGCTGCTGGCCGACGACGGCGTAGACGTCGCCGACGGCGATCTCGGCCGGCCCGATCGTGATCGCGACGGCGATCGAGAGGGCGAGCAGGAGCAGGCCGGCGAGCGAAAGAGCGACGCTGCGCATGGAGTCACTCCGACGCGCGCGAAGGAGCCTCTGGCGAGTTCGCGGAAGGCATCAAGGCCGCAGGCCGCAGACGCCCCATCACCACGTAGTCATCCAAGAGCTGCCACACCGTCCCGACCTCCGCGAAGCCGGCCTGCGCCAGCGCCGCGAGCTGGAAGTCGACGGCGGTCGTCGGCGGCGCGTCGCGGCCGGCGAAGCGGCGCTCGCGCTCGGCCACCAGCGCGGCTCCGCCGGGACCGGAGCGCGCTTCCTCCCACCACGCTTCCCACGTCGGCGCGCCGGCGGCGTGGCCGGCCCGCTGGGTCGCCTCGTCGTGTGCGGCGGCGACCCGCTTCAGCGTCGGCGAGCGATCGTCGAAGCGGAAGTGGTCGCCGTTGAGCAGCAGCCCGCCGGGCGCCAGCAGCTCCGCCGCCTGCGTGTACACGCGCACGAGCTGGTCGGGGTTCAGCCAGTGCAGCGCCGTCGTCGAGACGCAGGCGTCCGGGGCAGCGTCGCCGAGCGCGGCGCTGACCGCCGCCGGCCAGCCGGCGTCGAGCAGGTCGCCGTCGAGCAGCGTCAGGCGGTCGCCGTGGCGCTCTCCGAGCGCCCGCCGCGCGACGTCGAGCAGCAGCGGGTCGTGGTCGATCCCGACCACGCGCGCGCCCGGCAGCGCGTCGAGCAGGCGCGCGCCGAGCGAGCCCGGCCCGCAGGCGAGGTCGACGACCAGCGGCGCCGGCCCGAGCGTCAGCTCCAGCACCTCGGCGATGACGCGGAAGCGGCCCTCGCGATCGGCGATGTACGCCGCCTGCTGGTCGTCCCAGCGCGCGAGCAGGTCGGCGGCGGCGATCGCCTCGTCCGCGGCCGGCGACCCCGGCGCGGCGCTCATCTGCCGGCCAGCCCGAGTCTGCGCAGCCCGTCGGCGACCGTCTCGACCGCGTCGACGTTGCGCAGCGACGGGTCCATGTCGGAGCCGGAGAGCACGATGTAGCGTCTGTTCCGGACGGCGGTCAGCCGCTTGGCGACCGCGTCGGACTCGAGGAATCTGATCTTCGCCTCAGCGCTGTCGCCCTCGTCGCCGCGCGTCAGGTCGGCCAGCACGAGCACGTCGGGATCGCGGTCGAGGATCGCCTCCCAGCCGATCTCCGGCCACAGCTGTCTGTTGTCGGCGAAGGCGTTTCTGGCGCCGATCGCGCGCGTGACGATCCCGGGCGCGCCGCAGCAGCCGGCGATGTACGGCGTCTTCGACGACGAGTACCACCACATCAGCGAGAGGTCCTCGGCGCCGAGGTCGCTCGACGCTCTCGCCATCCGCGCTCTCAGCGACTCGACCAGCGCCGCGCCTCTCTCCGGCACGCCGAAGATCCGCGAGACCTCCGCGATCTCCGTGTAGAGGTCGTCGAGCGTCAGCTCGTCGGCCTGCTGCGCGGTCTGTCCACCGCACTCGCTGGAGGACTGGTAGGTCGGCACACCGAGTCTCTCGAAGCGGTCGCGCGGGGCGACGCCCTCGTCGGTGAACGACCAGTCGAAGGTCGCGTAGACGAAGTCGGGCTCGACCTTCAGGACGCGCTCGAAGGAGGCGAAGTCTCTGCTGATGACCGGGACCTTCGCGTTCGCCGCCGCGAGCGCGGGCGTGACCGGGTCGCTCCAGGAGACGCTGCCGGCCATGCGGTCCTCGAGCCCCAGCGTCAGCAGCAGCTCGGTCGCCGGCTGGTTGATCGAGACGGCGCGCTCGGGCGCCCGCTCGACCACGACCTCGCGCGCGCAGTTCCTGAGCGTCACCGGGTAGCTGGTCGAGGGCGCGGCGGCCGTGGTCGCGGCGGCCGTGGGGCTGCCGGCGGCGGTCGCGGCGGGGCTGTCGCCGTCGGAGCCGCAGCCGGCGAGCAGGCCGGCGGCGAGCACGGCGACGGCGGAGAGCGTGGGGAGGGTGAGGGCGCGCGGGGACACGCTGGCCTTTCGATCTGGGACCCGGTCGCGGGGCCCGTTGTGGACGATCCGGCCGCCCGCTGCGATGCATGCGGAGGGCCGCAAGCCAGCAGGTCTTCGGGCTCGGGATCGTCCGGGTGGAGCGCCTTCCCAGACCGTTGCCGGTCCAGTGGCCGATGCTCCGCCCGTCCCCCATACCGCTGCGCGTCAGCTCCGGCTTCTCACCGGATTCCCTGACCCACGGGGTGGGTGCGACTGGCTCGCCCGGGACCCTACCGTGCGGCGCGCTCGGCCGCCGTGCGCGCGACGATCCGCAGCTGGGTGCGCAGCACGACCCCGATGAACGGCGACAGCGCCCGCCAGTAGCGCAGGAAGGCGCGGCGCGACTGCGGATCGGTCGCCAGCGTGCGGCACTCGTAGCTGACGAGCACGCGCCCGGCGCCGTACGGGCGCAGCGAGAAGCCGGCGGCGATCTTCGCGAGACCCGGGCGCTCGAAGCCGGCGAAGTCGCGCGCGTCGATCGTCTCCCAGCTCGTCTCCCCGGCCCAGAAGCGCCCGACGACGCCGATCGCGATCTCGTGCGGCGGCCGCTCGCCGAGCACCACCCACTCGCCGTGGGCGCCGAGATCTGCGAGCCGCATCGTCGCCGTCGGCGCGGGTGCCGGCAACGGGCGCCGGCGAACGGTCGAGACGACCCGCTCGCCGAGCGCGCGCAGTTGGAAGAGCGCCCGCACCGGCTGCTGCTCGGCGGTGCGCATGAAGTCGGCCGCGCGGACGGCGTCGTAGACCTGCGCGAGGTCGCCGTCGATCAGCAGGTGCTCGGTGCGGACCGCGTCGGCGTGAGGGATCAGTTCGTCGAGCAGGAGCGGGGCGGTCATGCCGTGAACTCTCGCGTGGACGCACGCGCTCGTCATCGGCGCGGCCTACGCGGCGACGGCCGTAGTTCTCCGCGCGGCCGGCGCGTCCGCGCGCGACGGCGCGGCCGGCGCGCTAGGACGCGACGCGCGCGGCTGCGTCGACCCACGCCCCGCGCGCCAGCACGCGCGTGAGCGCGAGGTCGCGGTCGAGCACGACGAGGTCGGCGTCGCGGCCGGGCGCGATCGAGCCCTTGCGATCGCCGATCCCGAGCAGCTCCGCCGGCGTCGTCGCGGCCATCCGCGCCGCGTCGGCGAGCGTCACGCCGCCGAACGCGACCGCATTGCGGACGGCGGCGTCCATCGTCAGCGTCGCGCCGGCGATCGTCGCGCTGCCGGGCAGCGTCGCGCGGCCGGTGCGGACGCGGATCGCGCGGTCGCCGAGGCGGTAGTCGCCGTCGGGCAGCCCGGTCGCCTCGATCGCGTCGGTCACGAGCACCGTCCGTGCCGCGCCCTTGCACCGCATCAGCAGCCGCACCGCGGCGGGGTCGACGTGGACCCCGTCGCAGATCACCTCGCAGGTCAGCTCGTCGCGGTCGAGCGCGGCGCCGAGCAGTCCGGGGTCGCGGTGGTGCAGCGGCCGCATCGCGTTGAAGGCGTGCGTGACGGCGCGCGCGCCGGCCTCGATCGCCGCGACCGCCTGGCCGTAGTCGGCATCGCTGTGCGCGAGCGAGACGAGCAGCCCGCGCGCGACGGCGCGGCGCGTCAGCTCCAGCGCCCCCGGCAGCTCGGGCGCGAGCGAGATCGAGCGCGGCGCACTGTGGCCGAGCAAGCGCTCGGCCGCGTGGCTGAGCGGCGCGATCGCGCCGGCGCCGCCCACGTCGATTCGGCTCTCACCGACCGGCGCCATGAAGTGCGCGGCCTCCATCGCGCCGGGCCGGATCGCGCTCAGGAACGGTCCTTCCAGGTGCGCGCCGAGCACCTCGGCGGCGCCCGGCCGCGGCGCGGCGGAGGCGGCGCCGATCGCGTCGAGCGCGCTGAGCAGCTCGTTGACCGGCGCGGCGACGGTCGTCGCCAGCAGCGCGGTCGTTCCGTGCCCGGCGTGGAAGGCGGCGGCGCGCTGCACCTCGGCGGGATCGTCGGTGTTGAACTGGGCGCCGTCGCCGCCGTGCACGTGCAGGTCGACGAAGCCCGGCAGCAGCCACTGCCCGTCCAGCTCGATCCGCTCGCCATCGGGGGACACCGGGCGCGGGCCGGGCTCGCGCAGCTCAGCGATCCGCCCCGCGCGCACGACGACGTCGACCCAGCGGACCCCGTCTGGCGTCACGACGCGCCCCCCGGAGAGGGTCAGGCTGGCAGCGCTCACGGCCAGACCTCGGCTGGGAAGGCGAGCGTTCCCGACGGAATCCGAGGCCGCAGGCCGAGTGGTTCCGCGTTCAGGCCGGCCATGTCGCCAGCTCCTCGGCCGCGCCGCCGACCGCCTGCCAACCAGCCAGGCCGGCGCCGATCCAGCCGGCGCGCTCGCCGAGCGCGGCGGTGCGCAGCCGCGGCGGCGGCCCGAAGCGGACCTCTTGCGCCAGCCGCGCGGCGAGCGGATCGAGCAGCGCCGCGCCGGCGGAGGAGACGCCGCCGCCGAGCACGACCAGCTCGGGATCGAGCAGCGCCGCGCAGCCGGCCAGCGCCCGTGCGAGCGCGTCGATCGCCTGCTCCCAGACCGCGGCCGCGTCGGCGTCACTCGCGCACGCGCGCGCGAGCACCTCCTCGGCCCGCATCCCGTAGACGCCGCTGCGCTCGGCGTAGCGCTCGCTGACGTTGCGGCCGGAGGCGAGCGCCTCCAGGCAGCCGCGCTTGCCGCAGGCGCACAGCGGCCCGTCCGGCATGACGCCGACGTGGCCCAGCTCGCCGGCGGCGCCGCGGGCGCCCAGCAGCACCCGCCCGTCGCTGACGAACGCCCCGCCGATGCCGGTCCCGATCGTCACCAGCAGCCAGTCGCGCGACCCGCGCGCCGCGCCGAGCGTGCCCTCGGCGAGCGCGGCGGCGCGGGCGTCGTGCCAGACGAGCGCGGGCAGCCCCAGCCGCTCTTCGGCGATCGCGCGCAGCGGCAGCTCGCGCCAGCCGAGGTTGGGCGCGAGCGCGACGACGCCGTTGTCGTCGTCGACGAGGCCGGGGACCGCCAGCGCGACGTGCGCCGGCTCGTCAGCGATCCCGATCAGCTCGGTCGCGAGCGCCAGCACCGCCTCGACGACGGCGACTCCGCCGGCGCCCCGCGGCGTCGAGTGCCGCCGCTGCACGCGCAGCGTTCCGTCGCGCTCGATCACCGCGCCCTTCAGGCCGGTGCCGCCGACGTCGATCGCGACGACGGTGCTCACTACGTCGCCGTCACCTTGCGCAGGTTGGCCGGCGCGTCGGGGTCGCGGCCGCGCAGCAGCGCCAGCTCGCACGCGAGCTGCTGGCCGCGCACGACGGCGACGATCGGGGCCAGCGCCTCGGTCACGTCGGGCAGCGGCAGGTCGGCGCCGGCGCCGGTCGCGATCGTCAGCACGCGCGCGCCGCGCTCGCGCAGCACCCCGACCAGCGCCGCGACGTCGGCGGCGGCCGGCCCGTCGCCGGCCGACAGCGCGATCACCGGGAAGCCCTCCCCGACGATCGTGATGGGGCCGTGGCGGAGGTCGGCGGAGGAGAAGCCGTCGGCCGCGATCGCCGCCGTCTCCTGCAGCTTCAGCGCCGACTCCAGCGCCGCGCCGTAGAGCAGCCCGCGCGCGGTCACGACGAGCCGGAGATCACCAACCAAGCGCTCGGCCGCGTGCCGGGCCGGTGCTGGATCGTCCAGCACCGCGCTGACGGCGGCCGGCAGCTCATGCAGCTGTGCGTCGCTGAACGGGACCGGCCCGAGCGCCCGCGCCAGCAGCGCGAACGCGAGCAGCTGGGCGGTCACGGTCTTGGTCGCCGGCACCGCCAGCTCCGCGCCGGCCTCGAGCGCGACGACCGCCTCGGCGGCCAGCACCAGCTCGCTCGTCGCGTCGTTGGTGATCGCCAGCGCCCGCGCCCCGGCGTCCCGCAGCCGCGCCAGCGTCTGGACGATCTCCGGCGTCTGTCCCGACTGGCTGACGGCGATCGCGAGCTGGCCGCCGTAGTCGACGCGCGCGTCGTAGAGCAGGTGCAGCGACGGCGCCGCGAGCGAGACCGGCCGGCCGCTGGCCAGCTCGATCAGGTAGCGGCCGTAGACCGACGCGTGGTCGGAGGAGCCGCGCGCGACGATCGCCGTGCCGGTCAGCGGACGCGGCGCCACCGTGCGCACCGCCTCCGCGACCGCGTCCGCTCGCGCGACCAGCCGTGCCAGCACCGCCGGCTGCTCCGCCATCTCGGCGGTCATGCGAGCGCCCGCGCTCATCGCTATCTGATGCCCGCCGCGTCGCAGGCGGCCTTGTACGCGTCAGTGCAGATCTGGTCCGCCGTGGCGAAGCCGTCTCTGATGATCACGTCCTGGATGTTGTCTCTCGTGATCACGATCGTGTCGAGCAGCACCGACGGGACTCTTCTGGAGCTGTTGTTGTCGACCTCGGTCGTCGTGATCGACGGGACGCCTTCGCCTCTGGCGAGCGGCACCGCCAGCTCGGCCGCGGTCGAGGCGATCTCGTTGATCGGCTGGTAGATCGTCATCAGCTGCTCGCCCGCGAGGATCCGCTGCAGCGCCGCGACCTCGGCGTCCTGGCCGGTGATCGGCTTCGATCTGGGGTCGATCCCGTTCGCCTTCAGCGCCGCGATCGCGCCGCCGGCCATGCCGTCGTTGGCGGAGTAGACGCCGTCGAAGCCATCCTTGCCGGCGCTCGTGATCGCCTGCTCCATCTCCGTCTGGGCTCTGTCGGGGCTCCAGTCGGGCGTGTCGTACTCCTTCACGACGTCGACGCCGGCTCTGTCGAGCACGTCGTGGGCGCCCTCCTTGTACGGCGCCGAGTTGGAGTCGGTCGGCGAGCCGTTGATCATCACGATTCTGGCGCCGGAGCCGCCGCCGGGCAGCGCTCTCAGCAGCGCCTCGCCCTGCTGCTGACCGACTCTGAAGGGATCGATCGAGACGTACGCGTCGAGGTCGGCGCCGTCGATCAGGCGCGCGTAGCTGACGACCGGCACGTCGCGCGCTCTCGCGTTGGTCGCGATCGCGGCCGCCGATCTGACGTCGACGGCATCGACGACGAGCACCTTCGCCCCGTTGGTGATCGCCTGCTCGGCCTGCTGCTGCTGTTGCGCGGCGTCCTGCTCGGCGTTGGCGTAGATCACCTCGCAGTCCGGGCACAGCTCTCTGACCTTCGCGATGAAGCTCGGGCGGTCCTGGTTCTCGTAGCGCGCCGTCTTCGACTCGGGCAGCAGCAGCGCGATCTTCGGCGCGTCGCCGCCTCCGCCGCTGCTGGCGGTCGTGCCGCCGCCTCCATCGTCGTCGGAGCTGCCGCAGGCGCTTGCGCCGAACGCGAGCGCGCCGGCGAGCACGACGGCGGTGCCCGTGCGAATGAACGACATACCCACTTCTCCCCGTCTGGTTGGACAGACACGCGGCCACCGGTGCGGCCACGTTGCGGACCGTAGCGCCCTGGTCTATACCAGTCAAGCGGCTGGCTCTCGGCACGTACGAATGGAGCCCATATTTGCTGGAGTTCGAGACCTTCGGCTGGTATACACCACGGCCATGGAAGGTTCCCGTCGCCGCGCGCAAGCGGATGCGAGCACGCTCGGGCCGCTGGTCGGCTCGCGGCCGAAGGGGGAGCAGCTGCGCAGGGCGCTGGAGCAGCTGATGGCGGGGCTCGGACCGGGGGCGCTGCTGCCGTCGGAGCGGATCCTCGCCGAGCGCTTCGAGGTCGCGCGCATGACGGTGCGGCGCGAGCTGGACCGCCTCTGCGCCGACGGCCTCGCGTACCGCGTCGAGCGCCAGGGGACGTTCGTCGCCGATCCGCGGATCGTGCAGACCGACTCGCTCTCCTCCTTCAGCGAGGACATCGTCGCGCGCGGGATGACGCCCGGCGGCTACGTGCTCGCGCAGGAGCTGCTCGACGCCGACGACGCGATCGCCGCGGCGCTGGAGCGGCCGCCGGGGATCCCCGTCGTGCTGATCCACCGCGTCCGCACCGCCGACGGGGTGCCGCTCGCCGTCGAGTGGGTCTACCTGCCGGCCGAGGACTTCCCGCGGCTGGAGTCGGCCGCGCTCGACGATCGCTCGCTCTACGGGCTGCTGCGCCAGAGATACGGCGTCACCTTCGGCGAGGCGAGCCAGCGCGCGAGCGCCGTCGCGCTGACCGGCGACGAGGCGGCGCTGCTGCAGACCGAGCCCGGCGCGCCCGCCTTCCTCTTCCGCCGCGTCACCCGCCGCCACAGCGGCCGCGTGATCGAGTCGGCGCGCTCGCTCTATCGCGGCGACCGCTACGAGATCGACATGCATCAGCGCCCGCGCGACTAGTACCAAGCATTCGCTTGGGATCGCGCTTGGTTGAACGACGAGGCGGATCTCTGGACCAAGCGCGTGCTTGATGGCGGTGGGCGGCGCGCCAACCTCACGGCGTGCGGGGGACCTGCGGCCAGTTCGAGCGGGAATCGCTAAAGGTTTCTCGCGGGATGCCGAGGATCGACTAAAGCCTCCTCTCGGCTCTTCATGGACGAACGCCTCCCAACTCCCGTGCCACCCGCTCGCTCCGCCTCCCGGCGGCGCCGGCTGCGTGCTGGCCTGGTGGGCTTGGCCGCGTTCGCCGCCTTCGGCACCGCGCCGGCCGGCGCCCTCGCCGCCGGCGCCGGTCAGCCCGAGAGCAAGCCGGCCGCCGCGGCCGCTCCGGCTCAGCCGGCCCCCGCTGCTGCTGCTCCGGCTCCCGAGCCGGCCCCGGCCGCCGCTGCCCCGGCGCCTGAGCCTGCTGCCGCCGCTCCGGCTCAGCCGGCCCCCGCCGCTGCTCCGGCTCCCGAGCCCGCTGCTGCTGCTCCGGCCCAGCCGGCCCCCGCTGCTGCTCCGGCTCCCGAGCCTGCTGCTGCCGCTCCGGCTCAGCCGGCCCCGGCGCCCGCCGCTGCCGCTCCGGCTCAGCCGAGCCCGGAGCCCGCCGCCCCGGCGCCCGCTCAGCCGAGACCTGAACCTGCCGCTGCCGCGCCCGCCGCGCCGGCGCCGGCCGCATCCGCTCCTGACGCGCCCACGCCCGCGGACGCGGGCGCGAGCGCGCCCCAGCCGAGCCACTCGGCCCCCGAGGATCCGGCGCCCGCCGATCCACAGCCGAGCGAGCCCGCGCCGACCGACCCCGAGCCGAGCGAGCCGACGCCGAGCGAGCCGACCCCCGAGCAGCCGGGCGGCGAGCAGCCGAACCCGGAGCAGCCCGGCGAGGAGCAGCCGAACCCGGAGCAGCCGGGCAGAGAGCAGCCGAACCCGGAGCAGCCCGGCAGAGAGCAGCCGAACCCGGAGCAGCCCGGCGAGGAGCAGCCGACCCCGGAGCAGCCCGGCGGGCAGCCCGCTCCTGAGCAGCCGGGCGCCGAGCAGCCGCCGGTCGAGCAGCCGCCTGTGGAGCTGCCGGCCGCCGAGCAGCCCGTGCCCGAGGTGCCGGCCGTCGAGCAGCCCGTCGGCGAGCAGCCGGCGCCTGTGCTCCCGGCCGCTGAGCAGCCGACGACCGAGCGCCCCACGCCGACCGAGACGAACGCGCCCGCAGCCCTGCCGAAGCCGGCCACCGGCTCTGGCGTCCTGCGGCCGATCGTCGCCGCGGGCGGCGACCAGCCGCAGGAGCAGGCGGCCGCCACGGCGACCCAGCAGCCGGTTGCCGCCGCGCAGCCGCTCGCCGCGACCCAGCGCGTGACGCTGCCGACGACCGTGCTGACACCGGTCGTCGACGCGCCCCCGCCGCTGGACGATCTCGTCGGCCCGCCAAGCGACGCCGAGCGTCTCCAGCAGGCCGCCGAGCGCGACGCCGCCGTGCGGCGGATCGTGCGCAAGACGCTCGTCAACCTCGGCATCGTGCCGGCCGACCCGGCCGCCGCGCGCGCGACCTCGAACTCTCCTTCCGCCGTCGCGAACTCCCCGATCTGCGCGCCGCTCGTCACCGCGACCGCGACGCCGGTCCCGCCGAACGGCACGATCCCCGCGCCGGTCGCGGCTCAGGCCGAGCGCGACCAGCGCCTCGCCGACGAGCCGGCCAGCGTCCGCGGCCCGCCCGTCGCGCCGATCGACTCACCCTCTTCGCCGCTCAACACGAGCGCCGCCGCCGCTGCCGCCAACGGCGCCGCGGCCGGCATCAGCTTCACCGCGATCCTCGTCGGATCGGTCAGCGCGCAGCTCGCGCAGGCCGAGACGGTCGCGCCGCCGTGCTCCTTCGCGAGCAACTCGGCGACGCCGACCTCCGATGTCTTCGCGCGCGGTCCCCCTGTCGCCTGAGTCACCCCCACGAGAGCCGGATCGTCCGGCTCCTCCACGTGAACTCAGGAATGAAAGGGAGCGACATGATGGTCGCTACACAGGACCGACTCCACCGCATCACCGTTGCCCGTCGCGATCGCATCACGCGCGCGTCGCGGCTGCGGCTGCTGGCCAGACAGATCGCCAACGGCGAGTACCAGGTCGACGCTGACAAGCTCGCCGAGGTGCTGGTCGAGCGCGCGCAGTTCCACCGCCAGGTGCGGGGCGACCTGCTCGTCCGCACCACCGCTGGACTCTGATCCACGGCGCATGAGACGACGGCGCTGAGCGCGCCCGCCACCGGGGCGGGCGCGGCGCCGTCATCGACGGACCGGGCCGCGCGGCGCCGCGCGGCCTACGCCCGCTCGATCGTGCGGACGCCCCCGGCGGGCGTCCAGCTGACGATCACGATCGCTCTGCCGTCCTCGCGCAGGCTCGTGTGCGCGACCTCGCGCAGGTCGAGCCGGAAGAGATGGGTCGGGCCGAGCGCGGCCGCCTCGCCGTTGATCTCGCTGACGCGCTCCGGGTCGGTGATCTCCTCGACCACTCCGGACAGCTTCGCGTCGCCTCTCCACGCGGGCGGGTCGAACGACCCGCTGTGCAGCGCGAAGCGCGGGTCGCGCTGGAGGTCGCGCGCCTTCAGCGCCTGCCACATCGAGCCGATCCACAGCTCGCCGTGGCCATAGCGCGTCTCCGTGCCGGAGATGCGCGGGGCGCCGTCGCGCCGGATCGTCGCCAGCGTCTTGTGCACGTGCTCGTCGAGCCGCGCGCGGACCTGCTCGGCCAGCTGCGGCGCGGCCGTCTCGAAGTCGGACAATGAGGGCATCGGGCGAGCTTCGCGCGGCCCCGCGCCGCCGTCGAGCGGGAGGTCGAAATCGATCAAGCGCCAGCCGTGGCGCGCCGGCGTGACGTGCGCGAGGATGTCGCGATGGCCGACCGTCTGCGCGAGCTGATCGACCTCGTCCTCGCCTCGCTGGACGAGCCGGGCGCCGACGGCCGCGTGCTCGCCGAGCGCGCCCACTTCTCGCGCGACCACCTCGACCGCCTGCTCGCCGCCGCGACCGGCGAGTCGCCGATCGCGCTGCGGCGGCGCCTGCTGCTGGAGCGCGCGGCGTGGCAGCTGCGCGTCACGGGCGCCGCGCCGTCGGCGGTCGCCGGGGCCGCCGGCTATGGCTCGCTGGCCGCCTTCTCGCGCGCCTTCTCACGTGCCTACGGCGTCGCGCCGAGCGCCTTCGCCGGCGCCGATCTGCCGCTCGCGCTGCCGGCGCCGAACGAGATCCGCTTCCACCCGCCGGCCGGCCTGCTGATCCCGGGGGCGGGCGAGGTCGGGGCGCCGCCCCGGCGCGACCTGACCGACCGCTTGCTCGCCCACCACCACGACCGCACGCGCGAGCTGCTGACGGCGGTCGTGACGTTGACGCCGCAGGAGCGGGTGCGGCGGCTGCGGCCGGGCTTCGTCGTCGCCGCGTTCGAGGGCGAGGAGTCGTGCGCGCAGCTGATGGCGCAGCGGCTCGTGCGCATGCCCGAGGTGTGGGTCGCGGCGATGACGGGATTGGAGGCGCCGCCCTCGGCGACCGCCAGCGACGCGGTCGCGCTGGCAGACGATCCGGCCGACCTGCTGCAGCGCTTCGAGCGCTCCGGGCGGGCCTTCTCGCGCGCCGTCCGCGTGGTGCGCGAGCGCGGCGCGTGGGACGACGCCTTCGTCGACGCGCTCTGCGAGCCGCCGCATTCGTTCACCTACGGCGGCGTCGTCTCGCACGTGCTGACCTACGGCGCGATCCGCCGTGAGGCGCTCGCCGGCGTGCTCGCCGAGCTGGGCGTGCGCGATCTCGCCAGCGGCGATCCGATCGACTGGGAGTGAACCGATCGCGAGCGCGCGGCGCGCGCTCGCACCGGACGCCTTGCAATGAAACAGCGCGATCCCTACGCTGAGCGGGCAATAGCGGAACAGGCATTTCATTCACTGAGATAGGTAGGGGTCGCAACATGAAGTGGGATCTGCGTCCGATCGTCGTGCTCGACAGCACGCCCGCGATGTTCCCGGGCGTGACGCCGACCTCCGACGGGCTGCTCGTCAGCTTCTCGACGGTGCCCGACGGGATGCCCGGAGGCCAGATCGGCGTCGTCCGGTCGCGCGACGGCGGGCGCACCTGGGGCGAGCCGACGATCGTCGTCGAGCCCGACGACGAGGAGGAGTCGGCGATCACGCAGGTCGCGATCCGGCGGCTGCACGACGGCACGCTGCTGATGCCGTTCTGCCGCGTCCGCATCCGCGGCGGCTACGCCAACCGGCAGGCGACGCTGCACATGGCGCGCTCCGACGACGACGGCGAGACGTGGGCGCTGAGCGCGCCGCTCGAGCTCGACTTCCTCGAACCGCTCACATACGGCGCGGTCGTCGAGACCCACCCCGGCCGCGTGATCGTGCCGATCTGGGGCCGTCGCCACGCCGGCGAGCGCTGGCGCGCGGCGGTCGCCGTCTCCGACGACGGCGGCCGCACGTGGGAGCGCGAGCCGACGACGATCGCCTACGACCCCGACGCGCGTCTGCGGACCGCCTACGCGCAGCCGCGCGCGAACTCGCTCGACGAGCACGGCGAGCCGCGCTTCGACCTGATCTCCGACCCCGACTTCCGCCCCCACGCCGACGTTGATGGCTACAGCGAGACCTCGATCGCGCGCCTCTCCGACGGCACGCTCGTCGCGATCCTGCGCCAGCAGGGCGTCGGCGGCGACGAGCACCTTTGGCTCTACCGCAGCGAGTCGCGCGACGACGGCGCGAGCTGGAGCGCGCCGGAGCGGCTCGTGCTGACCGGCACCTCGCCGGCGCTGCACGTGCTCGCCGACGACACGCTGCTGCTCGGCCACCGCGTCTACGCCCCCGACGACGGCGACGCGCGACCGGGCACGAGCGTCGCGCACTCGCACGACGGCGGCCGCACGTGGGTCGACCACGTCGAGCTGATCGATCCCAAGGGCTACCGCTGGACGAGCGAGTACCAGACCGGCTACCCCGACTTCGCGGAGCTGGAGGACGGCACCGTGGTCGCCGTCTTCTACAGCCTCGATCCGGCGCTGGGCAACCGGCGCTACCTCGCCGCCAACCTGCTCCGTCGCGACCGCGACGGCGGCAACGGCGGTGGCTGACGCAGCACCCGCAGCACCCCAACAACCAGAGGAGTGATGTCCGTGGTGTCGAGATGGCGCAGCGCGGCAGCGATCGCTGCCGGGCTGATCACCCTTGCGCTGGGAGCGGCGAACGCCGCCGCGGCGCCCAACCTGTCGTTCGTCAGAACCGGCTGGATCACCGACGGCTCGTCGCCGTCGCTGCTGTCCGGCGCGACGCTCACCAGAGGCGGCGACCTGCTGCTCGTCTACAACAACAGCGGTGACGGCGAGCCGAGAGCCGGCGCGTACACGATCCGCTCCAGCGACGAGGGCGCGACCTGGAGCAGACCGGTCGAGATCCGCACCCCTTCGGGCATCTACTACGACCCGATCGCGAGAGTCGACAGAGGCTCGGTCAACGCGGCGCTCGGCCTCGTGACGCTGAGAGACGGCACGCTGCTGCTGCCGTTCAGCGAGAGCGTCAACTACAGAAACTACTTCCACCGCACCTCGCAGACGTACGTCGCCCGCTCGACCGACGACGGCGTCACGTGGAGCAACATGACCACGCCGATCACGCTTCCGACGGCGATGTACTACAACGCGACGTACGGCCAGGTCGTCGAGCTCTCCAGCGGCACGCTGCTGATGCCCGTGTGGGGCGCGGTCAACGGGCCGGCCGCGGGGACGACGGAGGGCAAGGAGAACCCCGAGCCGTGGCAGGCCGGCGTGCTGCGCTCCTTCGACGGCGGCAGAACGTGGGGCGACTACAGACGGATCGGCGTCGACCCCGTCTCGCACACGCCGATCTCCAACCCCTGGGGCGTCTTCCCCTCCAACGTCACCGAGACGGTGATCCGTCCGCTGCGCGACGGCCGCCTGCTGGCGATGATGCGCAGCGACACCAGCCTCGGCTCCGCCACCGGCTTCTGGGCCGCCTGGTCGGGCGACGGCGGGACGACCTGGACCGACGTCGTCTGGACCGGCATGAACGGCATCAGCCACGACGTGATCGCGACCGGCTGCAGCGCCTCGCTGAGCGGCGGCACGACGAAGCTGCTGATGGCCCACACCGATCCCGCCAACCTGAGAATGATCACGCGCATCTCCTACGACGGCGGCTGGAGCTGGATCGACGACCAGTACCTGACCGACCCGACGGGGATGCTGGCCGGCCGCCGCACCTACCCCAACTTCGTGCCGCTCTCCGGCAACCGCCTCTTCGTCGTCTACGGCTCGATCCCGACGACCGGCGGCTATCCGCGGCTGGCGTACAACGTCCTGCAGGACGCGACCGGCAGCGCCTGCCAGGCGGAGGCTGACGCGGCCGCGACCGCCGCGGCAAGCACGCGCACGTTCTTCTTCCAGCGCGCGGACGCAACCGAGTGGCCGTGGCCGTATGCGCGCAACCTCGTCAGAAACGCGTCGGCGAGCGCGACGCTCGGCAGCCTCGCGGCGACGCTGGCGTCGCGCACGACCTGCACCGCCCCGGCCGGGATCGTGATCAGAAAGGCCGGCGTGACGCTCGACCAGAGCAGAACGCTCGCCGCCCTCGGGATCGTCACCGGCGACCGGCTCGTGATCAGCAGCGCGACCGCCGGACGGGCGCTGCGCGTCGGCTGGGCCGACAACGACACGGACCCGGCGTTCAGACGAATCCAGAGCTGGGACACCGCCTGCGACACGCGGCTCGGGCTCGACGTCAACCGCCGCAGCCTCGCGCTTGACGTGCCGCTCACCAGCGGCCAGGCGATCACGTCGGTCAGCCTGCGCGACAGCAACGCCTCGACGCGCGTCAGACAGAGCGACTACCAGCTGTGGACGAGCGCCGACGGTCACAGCTGGACGGAGGTGACCGGCTGGACCTTCGCCGCGACGACGGCGACGGTCGGCGGCGTCTCGCGGCTGACGCACACCTTCGGCGGCCTGTCGCTGAGACAGCGCTACGTGAAGGTCTCCGTCAGCCCGATCACGACCGGCAGCTGGGACTTCCTGATCGACAGCACGCGCAACGACGTCAGGGTGACGATGTCACCGTGACGTAGACGCTAGGCCAGCGGCAGCACGACGTGGGAGGGATGGCCCGCGTCGTGCAGCAGCTCGATCCGCGTCGGCGCGCGCAGCGCGGGGTGCGGGGCGAAGCGCGGCGCGCAGGCGCCGGCGACCTCGAGCCGCAGCCGTGTGCCGGGCGCCAGCACGATCGAGGTCGCGTCGAGCGCCAGCTCCAGCCGCACCGGCTCGCCGGCCCGCAACGGCGGCGCGCCGCCGGCCGGGCCGTCGCGGAAGGAGGCGCGCACGATCCCGTCGCTCAGGTGCAGCGCGCGGCCGTCGGGCTCGACCCACGAGAGCGTCGCGACGACGTCGAAGTCGGGCGCCTCCGAGGCGACCCAGAGGCGCGCGCGCAGCGGGCCGGTCAGCTCGGTCGCGCGCTCCAGCGGCGCGCTCGTGAAGGTCAGCACGTCGGCGCGCGCCTGCACCGCGCGGCGGTCGCGCGGGCCGGAGACGAGGCACAGCTCGTCGCCCGGCTGCATCGTCGCGCCGGCGATCGTCGGGACGGGGTCGGCGGGGTCGTGCACGAAGGCGGAGCGGCCGGCGCCGTCGGGCGGCGGCACGGGCCCGAGCGCGCCGCCGTCGAGGAACCAGCGCTGCTCCCGCATCCGCGCCGGCGGCCACGCCTGCTCCTCGCGCCAGCGGTCGACGCCGAGCGTGAACAGCCGCACCGGCGGCCCGGGCGGCTGCTCGCCGCGCAGCACCGCGCTCGCGAAGTCGAGCTGCAGCGTCGTCGTGTCGAGCGCCGCGCGCGCCGCGTTGCGGCCGAGCAGCAGCTCGCCGACCGCCTCGCCGCGCGCGGCGTGGGTCCACGGCCCGACGATCAGCCGCTGGCCGGCGCGCGCCTGCGCCGTCGCGGCCTGCTCGCGCAGGCGCGTGTAGTTGGCGAGCGTGCCGGTCAGGAAGATGTCGAACCAGCCGCCGAGGTGGAGCATCGGCACGTCGATCGCGGCGCTGCGGTCGCGGATCGAGGTCGCCTTCCACCAGTCGTCGCGGGCGGGGTGGGCGAGCCAGTCGCGCAGGTACGGGGCGAGCGGAGCGACGCGCTCGGCGAACGCCTCCGGCGTCAGTCGCAGCGCCGTCTCCTGGTCGTCGGCGAGCGGGTCGAGGGCCTCGGCGAGCGCCTCGGCGAGCTGCGGGTCGGAGCTGCGCAGGCGCGTCAGCTCGTTGTTGGCGAGCGCGTTCAGCAGCCAGCGCACGACGAAGCCGTGCGCGAGCGCGCCGCCGCGGTAGGTCCAGCCGTCCCAGTAGTCGTCGGTCGTCATCCACGGCATCGCGGCGCGCAGCGCCGGCGGTCTGCGGACGGCGGCGAGCAGCTGGGTCGCGCCGACGTAGGAGGCGCCCCAGGTGACGACGGTCCCGTCGCACCACGGCTGCGCGGCGATCCACGCGATCGTGTCCTCGCCGTCGTCGCCCTCCTGCTCGAACGGTCTGAACTGTCCGGCCGAGGCGAAGCAGCCGCGCACGTCCTGCACGACGACGGCGAAGCCGCGGTCGATCGCGCGCGCCGGCTCGAGGCCGGGGGCGGCGAGCGCGTTGTTGGTGCTCGTGCGGTCGTACGGCGTGCGCTGCAGCAGCACCGGGCGGGGACGGTCGTCGCCGGCCGGCAGGAACAGGTCGGCGAGCAGCGTGACGCCGTCGCGCATCGGGACGCCGACGCCGCGTCGCGTCAGCACGTCGGTCTCGGTCTGGAGCACTGCCTTCTCACTCTCCGTTTCAGCTACCGGCACAGAAGGGCAAGAAACTTCGGAAAGATCTTGACACCCATCGCAACGATGGGCAACCTATCGCACTGAGCGGACCACCGTTTGCATCTAGCGAAACGCCCCCCGCGTGAAGTGCTTGGTGCCGCACGTCCCCGATGGAGAGGATTTTCATGGTGAGGGTGAGCGGGTCGGAGGACCCCAACTCGATCGGTCGCCGCAGCTTCCTGCAGCGCGGAGCCGCTGTCGGAACGCTGGCCGTGCTGCCGACGTCGCTGCTGGCGGCCTGCGGCAGCGGCGGCGAGACGGTCGGCGGCACGACCGCCGGCGGCTCCGGCGGCGCGGCCGTCGCCGACGCGATCGGCGGCTTCTCGCACAACTTCCGCGAGATGGATCCGCACGTCGGCGTCGACGTCACGACCTACACGGTCGGCTGGCACGTGCACGAGGGGCTGATGGACCTCAACCCCGTCACGCGCGAGGTCGAGCTGGGGCTGGCGGCGGCCGACCCGGAGGAGGTCAGAGAGAACGTCTGGCAGGTGAGACTGCGCGACGGCGCGACCTTCCACGACGGCACGCCGGTCAGAGCCTCCGACGTCGTCTTCAGCTTCGAGCGGATCCGCAACCCCGAGACGGCCTCGTTCTTCATCTCGTACCTCGACTTCATCAGAAGCGCGAGAGCGGTCGACGACACGACCGTCGAGTTCACGCTCAGACAGCCGTTCGCGCTGTTCAGAAACCGCCTCATCTTCATCAGAGTCGTGCCCGAGGCGATCGTCGCCAGAGACGCGAGAGCGATGTCGACGAGACCGGTCGGCACCGGCCCCTACGCCTTCGTCGAGCTGGCCGCCAACGACCACATCACGCTCAGAAGAGCCGCCAGATACAGCGGTCCCAAGAGAGCGCCGTACGGCACGATCACGCTGCGCGCGATGGAGGACATCAGCGCCCGCCTCGCCGCGCTGCGCGCCAGCGAGATCGGCGTGATGGAGGACCCGGCCGACCGCGACCTCGACTCGCTGGCGAGACAGAGCGGGATCAGAACGACATCCGAGCCGGGTTTCAACCAGACGATCCTGATGTTCAACCACGCCAGAAGACCGTTCGACGACAAGCGCGTGCGGCAGGCGATCATGTACGGGCTCGACCGCGAGGCGCTCGTCAGAAGCGTCTACGCCGGCAACGGCAGCGTCGCCGAGTCGCTGATCCCGTCGACCTACCCCGGCTTCGCGAGACCGTCGACGGTCTACACCTACGACCCCGAGCGCGCCAGAGCGCTGCTGGCCGAGGCCGGCCACGACGGCGGCCTCGACTTCGAGCTGATGGTCAACTCGCTCAGCTACATCGGCGAGCAGGGGCCGTTCATCAAGGAGCAGCTGGCCGCCGCCGGCCTCAACGCCAACCTGCGGATGGGCGACTCCAGCGCGCTGTTCGAGCGCGTCTCGGCCGGCGAGTACGGCGCCTTCATCACCGTCAGCGACACGAGCGTCTTCGGCCAGGACCCTGACCTGTGGCTGCGCTACATCTACTCGGGCGCGTTCGCGAGACAGTTCCTCTACTGGGACACGCCGCAGACGAGAGAGGTGCTGAGACTGCTCGACGGCGCGCTCTACGAGACCGACGAGGCCAAGCAGCAGGCGGCGTGGGCGAGAATCCAGGGGATCGTCGCCGAGGAGGCCGTCTGCCCCTCGCTGATCCACCGCTCGCAGCCGACCGCCTGGCGCGACTCGCTCGCCGGCTTCCAGCCGATCAACACGACCGGCCTCTACTTCCTGCAGGCGGCGTGAGCATGACCGACGTGCAGGCGCTTGAGGCGGCGCTGCCGGCCGGCATGCTCGCCGCGATGGTGACGCCGTTGGACGCGGAGGGCGGGCTCGACCTCGACTCGCTCGACGCGCTCGTCGACGCGCTGGTCGCGGCCGGGCTCGACGGGCTCGTGCCGCTCGGCTCGACGGCCGAGAACTTCGACCTCGGCGAGGGGCAGCGGGCGACGGTGCTTGCGCGCGTGCTGGAGCGGACGGCGGGGCGCGTGCCGGTGATCGCCGGCGTGCCGCCGCTCGGCACGCCGGCGGCCGCCGCGGAGGCGCGCGCGTACGCCGCCGCGGGCGCCGACGCCGTGCTCGTCTCGGCGCCGGGCTGGTCGGCCTGGTCGCCGGACGAGCTGCGGCGCCACTTCGAGCTCGTCGCCGAGGCGGCCGGCGTGCCGCTGGTCGCCTACGAGGTGCCGAGCCGCACCGGCGGCAACCTGCTCGGCGTCGAGCTGCTGTCGCGGCTCGCCGCCGACGGCGTCGTGCGCGGCGTGAAGGACTCGTCCGGCAACCTGCCGGCGGCGCGGCTGCTCGTCGACGCGACCGCCTCGGCGCCGTTCTTCCGCAAGTGGACGGGCGTCGAGGAGTCGATCGACGGCGCGCTGCTGGGCGGCTTCGACGGCGCCGTCGGCGGCCTCGCCAACTTCGCGCCGCGTGACTACGCGGCGCTGTGGGCGGCCGCCCGCGCGGGCGACTGGAAGGCCGCCTCCGCCGCGCAGGCGCGGCTGGTGGCGGCACGCGCGATCTACATGGTCCCGCGCCGCGACGCCAGCTTCACCGGCCAGGCGGTCGGTGCGCTGAAGGCGGCGCTGGTCGCGCAGGGTGTGCTCGCGCACGCGACGATGGCGCCGCCGATGCTGGCGAACGACCCCGAGCAGGAGGCGGCCGTCGCACGGCTGGTCGCCGAGCTGGGGCGCGACCGGGAGGTCGTCGCGACATGACGGCGCTGCGGCTGATCCTGCGGCGCGCCGCGATCGTCGTGCCGCTGCTGCTGGCGGTCACGGTGGTCGTGTTCCTGATCGTCCAGCTGCTGCCGGGCGATCCGGCGACCGCCGTCCTCGGCGAGTTCGCCAGCAAGGAGCAGCGCGCCGAGTTCGCCGCGGCCAACGGACTCAACGACCCCCTCTGGCAGCGCTACTTCGACTTCCTCGGCGACCTGCTGCGGGGCGACCTCGGCGTCTCGATGACGAGCGGCCAGGACGTCGTCTCGCTGCTCGACAAGGCGCTGCCGGTGACGATCCAGCTGACGCTGCTGGCGATGCTGATCGCGACCGCCTACGCGCTCCTGTTCGGCATCCTCTCGGCGGTCTACCGCGGCAGCTGGTTCGACAAGCTCGGGCGCGCGCTGTCGATCGGCGGCCTCGCCGCGCCCTCCTTCTGGGTCGGGCTCGTGCTCGTGCAGATCTTCGCGCTGGAGCTGGGCGTGCTGCCCTCCGGCGGCTACATGCCGATGAGCGCCGGCCTCGGCCCGTGGCTGGAGGCGATGATCCTGCCGGCCTGCGCGCTGGCGCTCTCGACCGGCTCGACGCTCGTGCGCGTCGTGCGCGCGTCCGTGCTGCAGGAGCTGGAGAAGGACTACGTGCGGACGGCGCGCGGGCTCGGCCTGCCGCCGCACGTCGTGGTCGGCCGCAACGTGCTGCGCAACGCGCTGATCACGCCGATGACGGTGCTCGGCCTGCGGATCGGCTACATGCTCTCCGGCGCGGTCGTGATCGAGTCGATCTACTCGCTGCCCGGGATCGGGCGGCTGCTGCTCTCCGCCGTCGACTCCGGCGACCTCGCGATCATCCAGGGCGTCGTCCTCTTCGGCACGCTCGCCTTCATCGTCGTGAACCTGCTCGTCGACGTGCTGTCGATCCTGCTCAACCCCCGACTTCGGACGGCCTGATGCTGATCTGGCGACAGGACCTGACGCGCCGCCTCGTCCGCGACGGCGGCCGCAAGCTCGACCTCAGCCGGCTCGGCTGGGGCTCGCGGATCGCGCTCGGCTGGATCGTGCTGCTCGTGCTGGTGGCGATCTTCGCGCCGCTGATCGAGCCGTACTCGCCGACGCAGACCAACGCCGGCCCGCTCGCGGCCGCGCCCAGCTTCGACCACCCGTTCGGGACCGACCAGTTCGGCCGCGACGTGCTGTCGCGGCTGATCGACGGCACGCGCGTCTCGATCGCGGTCGGCGTCGGCGCGACGGTCGTCGCGCTGCTGCTGGGCGCGCTGCTGGGCGCCTTCGCGGCGACTTCGCACCGCGTCATCGACGAGGGGGTGATGCGCCTGCTCGACGTGCTGATGGCCTTCCCGGCCGTCATCATCGCCGTCTGCGTCGCCGCCGCCACGCGCGCCGGCGTCGTCACGACGCTGTTCGTCGTCGCGATCATCTACACGCCGCAGCTTGCGCGCGTCGTCTACGCCAACGTGCGCGAGCAGACCGGCGAGGACTACGTCTCCGCCGCGCGTGTGATGGGGACCAAGCGGGCGCGGATCGTCGTGCGCCACGTCGCCGTCAACTGCGCCGTGCCGGTGCTCGTCTTCACCGCGACGATCGTCGCCGACGCGATCGTGCTGGAGTCGACGCTCTCCTTCATCGGCGTCGGCATCCAGCCGCCGACGGCGTCGTGGGGCAACGTCGTCGCGGAGGGCAAGGACCTGATGTACAGCGGTGGCTGGTGGGTGACGACCTTCGGCGGTCTCGCGATCTTCACCGCCGTGCTCGCGCTCAACGTGCTCGCCGAGGGGCTGACCGACGCGCTCTCGCGCCCGCGCCAGCAGGCCGACGACGTCGTCGACGCGACGCGGCTGGAGAGCTGGGAGCGGCCGCGCGACGAGCTGCTGGCGGCCGCCGACCGCGGCGCGCTGCTGCAGGTCGACGACCTGACCGTCCGCTTCCCCGACGTCTACGGCCCCGTCCCGCTGCTGTCGTCGATCTCCTTCGACGTGCGCGAGGGCGAGGTCGTCGGCCTCGTCGGCGAGTCCGGCTGCGGCAAGTCGCTGACCGGCCTCGCGCTGCTCGGGCTGCTGCCCGACAACGCCGAGGTCACCGGCTCGATCCGCTTCCGCGGCCAGGACCTCCTGAGCATCCCGCCGCGCGAGCGCCGCCGGCTGCTCGGCGGCGAGATCGCGATGATCTACCAGGACGCGCTCTCCTCGCTCAACCCCGGAATGACCGTCGGCCAGCAGCTGCGGCAGGTCTGCCGCCGCGGCGCGCGCAGAACGCCGGAGGAGCTGCTGGAGCTGGTCGGGCTGTCGGCCGCGCTGCTCGGCTCCTACCCGCACCAGCTCTCCGGCGGCCAGCGCCAGCGCGTGCTGATCGCACTCGCGCTCGCGCGCGACCCGGCGCTGCTGGTCGCCGACGAGCCGACGACGGCGCTCGACGAGACGATCCAGGCGCAGGTCGTCGACCTGCTGCGCGAGCTGCAGGCCGAGCTCGGCTTCTCGGTCGTGCTCGTCTCGCACGACCTCGCGCTCGTCGCCGAGCTGGCCGACCGCGTGCTCGTGATGTACGCCGGCCAGCTCGTCGAGGCCGGCGCCGCGCGGCGCGTCGTCGACGCGCCCGGGCACCCGTACACCGACGGCCTGCTGGGCGCGATCCGTTCGCTCGAGGAGGGGCGCGAGCGGCTGGCGCAGATCGACGGCGTCGTGCCGCCGCCGGGCGCCTTCCCATCCGGCTGCCGCTTCGCCGGCCGCTGCGCGCGCGAGACGGCCGAGTGCCGCGTCGCCGCGCCGCCGATGCTCGACACCGGCGACGAGCGCTTCCTCGCCTGTTACCACCCGGTCGTGCCGGTCGCGGCCGGACGAGAGGCGGTGACGCGATGAGCGCCGCGGTCACGACGGGCGGGCTCGCCTGCGAGCAGCTCAGCGTCCACTTCCCGGTCAAGGCCGGTCTCTTCGGCAAGCAGGTCGTGCACGCCGTCGAGCAGGTCGACTTCCGCGTCGCGCCGGGCGAGGTCGTCGGCCTCGTCGGCGAGTCCGGCTGCGGCAAGTCGACGCTCGCGAAGGTGATGGTCGGGCTGCAGAAGCCGACGGCGGGCACGCTCCGCTACGGCGAGCGCGACGTCTGGGCGATGAGCGCGCCGGAGCGCCGCCGCGTCTTCGCGCGCGAGGTCGCGATGGTCTTCCAGGACCCCGCCTCCTCGCTCAACCCGCGCTGGCGCGTGCGCGACCTCGTGCGCGACCCGCTCGACGTCCACGAGGTCGGCACGCCGGCGCAGCGGCGCGAGCGCGTCGCCGAGCTGATCGAGCTGGTCGGCCTGAGCGAGTCGGTCGCCGACCGGCTGCCGCGGCAGCTCTCCGGCGGTCAGCGCCAGCGCGTCGCGATCGCGCGGGCGCTCGCGCTCGACCCGGCGGTCGTCGTCGCGGACGAGCCGACCTCGGCGCTCGACGTCTCGGTCAAGGCGCAGATCCTCAACCTGCTCGACGACCTGCGCGCGCGGCTGAACCTCAGCATGGTGTTCATCTCGCACGACATCCACGCCGTGCGCCACGTCGCCGACCGGATCGCCGTGATGTACCTCGGCCGCGTCGTCGAGGAGGGGCCGGCCGATGCGCTCGCGCTCGCCCCGCGCCACCCGTACACGAAGGCGCTCTTCTCGGCCGTGCCGACGCTGGCCGGTCGCGCGGAGGAGCGGATCGTGCTCGAAGGACCGGTCCCGTCGGCGCGCAAGCCGCCGCCGGGCTGCCCCTTCGCGACCCGCTGTTGGAAGGTTCAAGACGACTGCCGGCAGGGCTTTCCCGCGCCGTCTGTCGATGGAGATCGGAGGCACTGGTGCTCTCATCCGCTCGCGTAGGCGACGATTCAGGTGTGAACGAGTCCGCGAACGCGTCGTCGGGAGAGGCCGGGGGCCGCTACTCCGTCCGCGCCGTCGAGCGCGTCGCCGACATCCTCGACACGCTCCAGCGCGCCGAGACCGGCGTCTCGCTGGTGACGCTCGCGGAGGTGACCGGGCTGCCGAAGTCGTCGGTCTTTCGCTACGTCGCGACGCTGGAGGCGCGCGGCTACGTCGAGAAGGACCCCGACAGCGGCGACTACACCCTCGGCGTCGCGCTGCCCTCGCAGCAGCGCCACTTCGAGCTGCTGTCGGCGCGCGCGCGGCCGGTGCTGGAGCGCTTCCGCGACCGCTTCGGCGAGACCGTCAACTTCGGCGTGCTCGACGGCGACCGCGTGCTCTACCTGGAGATCGTCGAGAGCCACAAGGCGATGCGGCTGGCCGCCAGGCGCGGCGACCGCGACTACATCCACTCGACTGCGCTCGGCCGCGCGATCGCCGCCGGCCTGCCCGAGGAGCGCGTGCGGCGGATCGTCGCCAGCGCCGGGATGCCGGCGATGACGACGCGCACCGTGACGAGCGCCGACGAGCTGATCGCGTCGCTCGCCGACGTGCGCGCCAACGGCTTCGCGATCGACGACGAGGAGAACGAGGAGGGCGCCCGCTGCGTCGCGATCGCGCTCCCCGGCATGCGCGTCCCCGCCGGCATAAGCGTCAGCGCGCCGGCCGTGCGACTCTCGCGCGACGACGCCGCGCGCGTCGCCGGCGTGCTGGCCGAGGAGGCGACCTACCTGGGCAGGCGGTTGGGCACGAGAGGAGCCGACCAGGCCGAGGCGTGAGCGGCGCTCGCACCGCCCTCGTCGTGGGGGCGGCGAGCGGCATGGGGCGCGCGACCGCGCTGCGGCTGGCGCGCGACGGCTGGGCGGTCGCCGCGGCCGATCGCGACGCGGCGCGGCTGGACGGGCTCGACGAGGAGCTGCGCGGCGCCGGCGCGCATGCCGCGCTGACGGTGACGCTCGACCTCGCCGGCGGCGAGACGGTCGTCGAGGCGGCGGTCGCCGAGGTCGTCGCGGCGCTCGGGCCGCCGTGGCTGCTGGCGGTCGCGGCCGGCGTGCTGGAGGGCGGGCTGGCGCTCGACGCCGGCCACGACCACTACGCGCGCGTGCTCGCCGTCAACTTCCACGGCGTCGTGCAGGCGAACGTCGCCGCCGCGCGCGCGATGGCCGCCGCCGGCACGGGCGGGCGGATCGTCAACTGGTCGTCGAACAACGCCGCCGGCGGCACCGCCGGCTTCTCCGCCTACGCCGCCTCGAAGGCGGCGATGGAGGCCTTCTCGCGCTCGCTCGCGCTGGAGCTGGGACCGGACGGGATCACCGTCAACACGATCCGCCCCGGCAGCGTGCGGACGCCGATGCTCGGTGCGCTGACGCAGCGGGAGGTCGACGAGGAGAACGCGCGCATCCCGCTCGGCCGCTTCGGCGCGCCGGAGGATGCGGCGGGGCTCGTCGCCTTCCTCGCCTCCGACGACGCCGCCTGGATCACCGGCGCCGACATCGCGCTCGACGGCGGCACGCTCGCCGCGCGCGGGCGGGCCGGCGTCGGCGCGGTACGGGCGCGGCTGGAACGCGAGGCGGAGCGGGTGGCGGAGGCCGGCGGCGACGCGGGCGGCGGCGGCGCGGCGGGTGGCGG
>NZ_JAWSTH010000034.1:0-57041 GCF_033542075.1 Conexibacter stalactiti | reverse complement strand
CGCCCCCCCCGCCGGCTCCGACACCGCCGGCGCCGACGCCACCACGGCCCCGGCGGCGGCCGCGAAGCGCGCCGGCGTGCAGGTCGACGCGGTTCCGCTCGCCAGCCGCGCCGCCACACCCGCCGCGGCGACGCCCGCCGCGTCCGCCGACGCCGCCACGCGAGCCGCCCCCGACGCCGCCGTCACCCGCCTCACCGTCCCCTCGCCGCTGCGCGCCGGCGATCAGCTGGCGTTGCAGGCGACGATCCGCAGCACGACGACCGCCACCGCGACCGTCGTGCTCGCGCGCGACGGCGCGGAGGTCGGGCGCGAGCGGGTCGCGCTGACCAGGGGCGACAACCCGCTGTTGCTGACCTACCGCGCCCCCGCCGCCGGCTGGCACGCCTACCGGCTCGCGGTCGAACTGCCGGGTGACGCGGTCACGGTCAACGACGCGCTCGACGCCACGACCCGGGTCTCGCCGCCGCCGCGCGCGCTCGTCGTCGCGGAGACGCCTGACGCGGTCGGCACCCTTCCCGCCGTGCTCCAGGGCGACGGGATCGAGGTCGCGACGACCACGCCCCAGGCGCTCGCGACCGCCGAGCTCGAAGCGGCCGACACGATCGTGCTCGCGGACGTCCCCGCGCGGGCGCTGGACGCGGCGCAGACGACCGCGCTCACCGCCGCGGTCCGCGACGGCGGCGCCGGCCTGCTCGTGCTCGGCGGACCGCACAGCCTGTCGCTCGGCGGCTGGGCCGGCAGCCCGCTCGACGCGCTGCTGCCGGTGCAGAGCCTCAGACCGGGCGGCGTGCGCAAGCGGCAGCTCGCGCTCGGCCTCGTGCTCGATCGCTCCAGCTCGATGAACGACCTCGCCGGCGGCGTCGATCCCAAGATCGCGATGGCGCGCGCCGCCGCGCAGTCGGCGCTGGAGCTGACCGCGAGAGACGAGGACGAGCTGGCCGTCGTCGCCTTCGACGCGGTCGCGCGCGACCTGCTCCCGCTCCAGCGCACGACGACTGGCAACGCCGGCGCGATCGGCGAGCTGATCGACGGCCTCGACGCCGACGGCGGCACGAACATCCTGCGCGGACTGGAGCGCGGCGCCGCGCAGCTCGCCCGCAGCGCCGCGCCGGTCAGACATCTGATCCTGCTCAGCGACGGCGTCTCGGAAGAGGGCGACTACGAGCCGCTGCTCGCGCGGCTGAGACAGGAGCGGATCACGCTCTCGACCGTCGCGCTCGGCCAGGACGCCGACACGGCGCTGATGCGGCGGCTGGCGCGGTCCGCCGGCGGCCGCTTCTACGCGGTCCCCGACGCGCGTGAGCTGCCGAGGGTCTTCGCGCGCGAGACACGCCGCAGCGCGCCGTCGGTCGGCGTGCGCGCGACGCTGCCGGTGACCGCGACGGCGGCGAGCCCGCTGACCGCGGACCTCTCCGGCAGATCGCTGCCGCCGCTGCGAGGGACCGTCCTCACGCGCCTGCGCCCCGGCGCGGTCGCACCGCTGAGCAGCGAGGTCAACGGCAGAGCGACGCCGATCCTGGCGCAGGGGCAGCAGGGTCTCGGCCGCGTCGTCGTCTGGACGCCGGGCGGGGGGCCGTGGGCCGGCGACTGGCTGAATACGCGCCCGCAACTGTTCACCGCCGCCGCGCGCTGGGCGCAGCGCGGCGTCGCGACGCCGCCGCTGCAGCCGTCGCTCGCGCCGGGCGATCCCGGCACGGTCGTCGTCGACCCGCTCGCGACCGCCGGCACGACGCTCGACCTCGCGACGGTCACCGGCACCGTCCGCGCGCCTGACGACACCGTCACGCAACTCACCTTCAACCAGGTGGCGCCGAGCCGCTACGCGGCCCCGCTGCCGCGCGGGGACGGCACCACCGGCGCCTCCGCCCGGCCGGCCGAAGACGGCGCCTCCCCGCCCACCCCCGGCGTCTACGGCGTCGCCGTGAGCGCGGCGGGCGGCGAGCCGGCGGACGATCCCGCCGGCGCCGCGCCCAGCGAGCAGGCGACGAGCGCCGACGCCCTCCTCGCCGTCCCCTACCCGGCCGAGTTCCGCCCCCAGCCGGCCGACGCCGGCCGCCTCGGAACGCTCACCGCCGCGACCGGCGGCCGGCTGCTCGACCCCGGCGACCCCGCCGCCGCGCTCGCCCCCGATCCCGGCGACCCGCTGTGGCGCATCCCGGTCGCCGCGGCGCTGATCCTGCTGCTCGCCGCCGTCGCCGCGAGCCGGCTCGCGCGGCGCCCGTGACGCGAACTCCGGTCGTTTGCTGTTGCTGAGCGACAGCAACGACCGCGCTTCGACCTCAGCCGGGCTTGCGCGCGACGAGCACCGCGAAGCAGTGGTCGCGGAAGGGGGCGTCGGCGTCGGGGAAGCCGGCTGCTTCCAGCCACGCGATCTGATCGCCGACCGGCGCCCAGACGTCGTGCGCCATCCGCTCCTCCGACGCCGCCCACTCCTCGGGCGTCGTGCCCAGCGCCGCGCTCGACGCTCTGTGCCAGGCGCGGTAGCCGGCCTGAATCGCGGGCGTGCGGCCGAGCACCTGCTCGGCGTTGACGAACACGCCGCCGGGCCGCAGCGCCGCGTGGACGCGCGTGAACAGGTCGCGCTTGCCGGCGTCATCGAGATGGTGGATCGCCAAGGCGGAGACGACCGCGTCCCAGCCGTCCGCGCCGGTCGCCCCGGCGCCGCCGCCCGCCGCGCCAGCCCCACTCGCATCAGGCAGCGGATCGCGCAGATCACCCACCACGAACGTGGCATCCGCCACCCCCGCCAGCCGCTCGCGCGCCTGGTCGAGCATCGCCGGCGCGCCGTCGACCAGCGTCAGCGCCACGCCCGGACGGGCGGCGGCGACCATCCCGGAGAGCAGCCCGGTGCCCGCTCCGAGGTCGAGCACCCGCCGCACCTCGCCGGCAGCGCCGAGCGCGCCGACCGCAGTTCCGTAGAAGGCGTCGAACGGCGGGATCAGCCGCCGCCGCAGGTCGTCGGCGTAGCTGCCGGCGTGAGCTTGGAAGACTGCGCGGGCATTGTCTGTCATAGCTGACAACTGTACACGATCACAAACAGCACGAACAGGAGGTATCGTCTCCGCTCATGCCACCCGCCTCTCCCACCACCTCCACGCCCGATCTCGCCTCGACGAGACGGCTGCTGAACATCGTGCTCGCGATCGGCATCGCCGACCTGCTGCTGTTCCTCGTGCTGATGTACGTCGCCTTCATCGACCGCAGCGACTCGATGGTCAGCCTGATCGGCCCGATCCACGGCATCGGCTTCGTCGCGCTCGTCGGCCTCACCGCCAAGGGCGCCGTCGACGGCCGCTGGGGCTGGTGGTTCCCCGGCATCACGCTGATCACGACCGGTCCTCCCGGCTCGATCATCGGCGACCTGATCCTGCGCAAGCAGCTCAGAGATCACCCCGACGCCGCCTGACGCAGCGCACCGCACCGCAGCACCGGCCGCCAGCCCCGGCGGCCAGCGAGCCTCCCGCGAGCGCGCAAGGCGCCCGCCCCCTCCTAGCGCTCCGCCCGCCCCGCCGCCAGCGCCACGACGGCAGTCAGCGCGACCGTCGCCGACAGCGCCCACGGCAGCGACGTGAGATCGGCGACGAAGCCGAGCAGCGGCGGCCCGGCCAGCAGCCCGCCGTAGCTCATCGTCGACACCGCGGCGATCGCCGGGCCCGGTGACATCTCACGCGACCTCCCCGCCGCGCTGAACAGCAGCGGCACCCCGTTGGCGAGGCCGAGCCCCGCGAGCGCGAGCGCCGGCAGCGCCAGCAGCGGCTCGCCGCTCAGCAGCGTCGCCGCGAGCGCCAGCGACGCCGCCGCGCTGCCCCAGCGCAGCAGCCTCGCGGGCCCGATGCGGTGGTTGAGCGCGTCGCCGCAGAAGCGCCCGATCGCCATCCCCCCGGCGAAGCCGGCGTACGCGACGGCCGCCACGGCGGCCGCGGCGCCGAGGTCGCGGTCGAGGTACAGCGCCGACCAGTCGGTGATCGCGCCCTCGGAGAGGAACAGCATCGCGCTCAGCGAGCCGATCAGCAGGATCGCGCGCGAGGGCCAGACGAAGCGCGCCTGCGCCGGCGCCGCGCCATCCGAGCCCGACGCGCCCACCGACGCCCCGCCCTCCCCGCCGGCCGCGCCCGCCCCCTGCGTCGCCGCGCTCACATCGCCGAGATGGCGCCCGAACCACAGCCCGCCGACCAGCAGCAGCGCGCAGAAGACGGCCGCCTCCACGCGCGGGTCGACCCCGGCGACGTGGCCGAGCGCGACGGCGCCGGCGCCGACCAGCCCGCCGAGGCTCCAGCCGCCGTGCAACGACGACATCACCGGCCGCTCCTGCGCGTGCTCGACCGCGACGCCGTGGGCGTTCATCGAGACGTCGAGCACGCCGTTGGCGACACCGAGCGCGAACAATGCCAGCGCCAGCGCCGCGGGCGAGGGCGCAAGCAGCGGCAGCACGCCGGTCAGCGGCACCAGCAGCGCGCCGAGCCGCGTCAGCGTCGCGCTGGAGCGGCGGTCGAGCTCGCGGCCGACGACGATCATCGCCAGCACCGACCCGGCCGCCATCGCGAGCAGGCAGAGGCCGATCATCGAGGTGGAGACGTCGAGACGGTCGCGCACGTACGGGACGCTCCCCGCCCACGTGCCGATCACCGACCCGCTGACGAAGAACATCGCCGCCGTCGCGACCCGCGGGCGGCGGAGGACCATCGCTCTCAGCGTCGCACAGTCGGCCGCGGAGCTACTTGACGGACCCCGCCAGCATCCCCTGCACGAAGTAGCGCTGGAAGGCGAGGAAGACGACGAGCGGAATCGCCAGCGACAGGAACGAGGCCGGTGCGATCAGGTCGATGTTGGAGCCGAACTGGCGCGTCTGCGTGAAGATCGCGACCGTCAGCGGCTGCGTGTCGCGCCCGAACGTCAACGCGACGATCAGGTCGTTCCACGTCCACAGGAACTGGAAGATCGCCAGCGACGCGATCGCCGGCAGCCCCAGCGGCAGGATCAGCCGCACGAAGATCTTCAGCTCCGAGGCGCCGTCGATCCGCGCCGACTCGAGGATGTCTCTCGGGATCCCGGCGAAGAAGTTGCGCATCAGGAAGATCCCGAACGGCAGCCCGAAGGCGACGTGGAAGAGCACGAGCCCTTGCACGGTGTCGAACAGGCCGGTGTCGTTGTAGAGCGAGAAGATCGGGATCAGCGCGACCTGCAGCGGCACGACGAGCAGGCCGATCACGACGACGAACAGCCAGTCGCGGCCGGGGAAGGAGAGCCAGGCGAAGGCGTAGCCGGCGAGCGACGCGACGATCACCAGCAGCAGCGTGTTGAAGACGGCGATCTGCACGGTCGTCCACAACGCGCTCATGATGTCTCTGTTGTCGAACAGCGCGCTGTAGTTGTCGAAGGTCGCGAGGCTCGGCTGCGAGACGACCTTCCACCAGCCGGTCGTCGTGATCTCGCTCGCGGGCAGCAGCGACGTCAGCAGCAGCCCGAACGTCGGCACGAGCCACATCGCGGCGAGCACGATCAGCAGGATGTTGAGCGGCCCGTGCCGCGCCAGCTGTCCGATCCGCGCGGCCATCGCCTACGCCTCCTCTCGCTTGAAGCGGCGGATGTTGAGCGCCAGCACCGGGATCACCAGCAGGAACAGGAAGACGGCGATCGCGGAGCCGAGCCCGAAGTCGTTGACGCCGCCGAAGGAGGTGCGCCACATCGCCAGCGCGATCACGTTGGCGTCGTCCTGCGAGGACTGCGGCGCGACCGACAGGATGATGTCGAAGACCTTCAGGACGTTGATGATCATCGTGATGAAGACGACCGACAGGACCGGCGCCAGCATCGGCACCGTCACGCGTCTGAAGACCTGCCACTCGGTCGCGCCGTCGGTCCGCGCCGCCTCCAGCACCTCGCGCGAGATCGACGACAGCCCGGCCGCGATGATCACCATCGCGAAGCCGGCCCAGACCCAGATGTAGGCGATCATCACCGCCGGGGTGATCAGCTTCGGCCCCAGCCACGAGACGCCGGTGAACGGCTCCTGGAAGGTCTGCGGCCCGACCGCCACTCTGAATTCACCCGGGCCGACGTCTCTGAAGACGAAGGCCCCGCCGGCACCGCTGGTCGCCGTCTGGCTGACCCCGCCGCCAGGGTCGCGCAGCTCGATCGTCGCGCCGGCGATCCCCAGCTCCTCGGGCTCGACGACGCCCGGTCTGCCGCCGCCGGGCTTGAAGTCGCGCCAGACGACCCCGGTGATCTCGCCCTCGACCGCTCTCGGCTCGACCGCCTGTCTGGCGTCGGCGGGCACCTCGTCGGGAGGGATCGCGGTCAGTCCCAGCGACGCGGTCTCGCCGGCCGAGACCGGGTTTCTCAGCACGAAGCCCTGCTCGACGCTGCCGGTCAGCTGCGGCGAGGAGGCCTGCCCGGCGGTCAGCACGCCGCCGCTGCCGAAGGTGTCGTCGACGACCTTGATCGCGGCGTTGATCGTGCCTCTGCTGGGGTCCTTCTCGTCCATGATCCGCCAGATCACGCCGGCCGCGAAGAGCGAGATCGCCATCGGCATGAAGACGGCGGTCTTGAACGCCGTCGACCAGGCGATCCGCTCGGTCAGGACGGCGAAGACCAACCCGATCGCGGTCACCAGCGCCGGCACGACCGCGACCCAGATGACGTTGTTCTTGATCGCCGTCTGGAGCGTGTCGGTGGTGAAGATCTCCTTGTAGTTGTCGAACGCGATGAACTCGTCGCCGCCGCGGTCGAAGAAGCTGCGGACGATCGTCCAGCCGGTCGGGTAGACGATCCAGACGACGAGGAAGATCAGCGCCGGCGCGAGGAACAAGAGGGCCACGAGCGAGGCGCGGCCGCGGTCGTGCCGGCGACCGCCGCCCCGCCCCGTCTCAGCCCCGCCTCTCAGCGCCGACGCCCCCATCGCCTACCGGTACGCTCTCGCCGCCGCGGCTTCGAGCTTGTCCGCCGTGCCGTTTATGTCAGAGGGATCGGCGAGGAAGTCCTGCAGGATCTTCCACTCCCCCTGGCTCGGCGTGCCGCCGAAGGCGGCCGGCGCGAGGTCGGACATGTCGAAGCGGAACGTTCTCGCCTCGGCGATCGCCGTCGCGATGTCGGCGGTGATCTCGTCCGGGTAGACGTCCTCCCCGACCGTTCTGTTCGGCGAGGAGAAGCCGCCGCGCTCAGCCCAGGTCGCGGCGCCCTCGGTCGAGGCGAGGAACTCGACGAACGCTCTCACCGCGGGCGTGTCGCGGAAGGTCGCGATCGAGTCGCCGCCGCCGACGACGTAGTCCTCGGAGTCGCCGATCTCGGGGAAGCCGTAGACGTTGAAGCCCTCGCCCGCTCTCAGTCTCGTCGTCTCCGCGACGACGCCGGGCACGAAGTCGCCCTCTATCACCTGGGCGGCTCTGGCCGGGTTCTGGAAGACGGCCTCGACCGACGCCGGGAACTCGGTCTGCAGCGCGCCGGCGGTGCCGCCGAGGATGTTCTGTCTGTCGGAGAAGACCTGCGACATCGTTCTCAGCGCCGCTCTGACCGACGGATCGGTCCACGGGATTCTGTGCTCGCTGAGCTGGTCGTACTTCTCCGGGCCCGCCTGCCGCAGGTAGATGTTCTCGAACAGGTCGGTGAGGGTCCAGCCGTCGGCGCCGGCGATCGAGTAGGCCGGGATGCCGGAGGCGCCGATCGTTCTGGCGTTGGTGAGGAACTCGTCCCAGTCGTCGGGATCCTCCACACCGGCGTTTCTGAACGCCTCGACGTTGAACCAGACGGTCGACTTGTTCGCGCCCTTGTAGACGAAGCTGAACAGTCTCCCGTCGATCGTGCCGAGCTCGACGAAGTCGGGCGCGTAGTTGGCGCTGACCGTGTCTCTGGCGTAGTCGATCGATCTCAGCGCGCCCTGTCTCTGGAACTCTCTGATCAGGCCGGGCTGGGCGATCGTCGCGATGTCGGGCGGGTTGCCGCCCTCGACCGCGGTGCCGACGACCGTCGGCAGGTTGTCGCCGGCGGAGGTGTATCTGACGTCGACCTCGGGATAGGTCTCGTTGAACTTGTCGATGACGGCCTGGAACGATCTCTGCTCGTCGCCGGTCCAGATCCCGATCACCGAGACCGAGCCGCTGACGTCGGTCGCGGTCGTCGAGGCGCTCGTGGCGCCACCGCCGCCGCTCGTCGTCGCCGAGCCGCCGTCGTCGTCGTCGCTGCCGCAACCGGCCGCCAGCGCTGCCGGCGCGAGCGCCAGCAGCGCCGCCGCCGTCGCGATGCGGTGCCGTGTCATGAGGAGGGTGCTCCTTCCGTCTGAGCCGCGGCGTCATAGATGCCGAGCCCGTTGCCGGGGTCGAAGAAGTGCAGTGCGGTGGTGTCGACCGACAGCTCGATCGCGTCTCCCTCGACGGTGCGCGACTTCGGCGACAGCCGGCCGACGACGGTCGCCTCGGACGCTCTCGCGTCGAGCGCTTCCAGGCCCTTGTCGGCCTGCAGCTCGCGCACCTCGTCGGTCTGCGCGGGGCGCGCCGCGATCGTCGCGTGGACGTCTACCTCGGAGCCGAGCGCCTCGCGCAGCTTCACCCGGGCGCGCAGACGGCTGCCGTCGGCGGCCGCGCCGGCGACGGACGCGTCCTCCAGCGACTCGGGCCGGATCCCGAGCACCAGCTCGCGGCCGGCCCACTGCGCCAGCGCCGGCCGGGCCGCGACGAGCTGCTCGGGCAGCGCGAGCCGCTGGTCGCCGAGCTGGACGGCGTAGCCGCCGTCGTCGCGCTCCAGCGTCGCCTCGATGAGGTTCATCGCGGGGCTGCCGATGAAGCCGCCGACGAAGACGTTGAGCGGATGGTCGTACAGCTCCTGCGGGGTGGCGACCTGCTGCAGCTCGCCGCGGCGCATCACCGCGACGCGGTCGCCCATCGTCATCGCCTCGACCTGGTCGTGCGTGACGTAGATCGTCGTGACGCCGAGGTCGTCCTGCAGGCGCGCGATCTCCGCGCGCATCTGCACGCGCAGCTTCGCGTCGAGGTTGGAGAGCGGCTCGTCCATCAGGAAGGCCTGCGGCTCGCGCACGATCGCGCGCCCCATCGCGACGCGCTGGCGCTGGCCGCCGGAGAGGTTGCGCGGCTTGCGCTTGAGCCACTCGGTCAGGTCGAGCACGTGCGCCGCCTCTCTGACACGGCGGTCGATCTCGTCCTTGGGAACCTTCTTCAGGCGCAGCCCGAAGGCGATGTTCTCGTAGACGGAGAGATGCGGGTAGAGCGCGTAGCTCTGGAAGACCATCGCGATGTCGCGGTCGCGCGAGGGGACGTCGTTGATGACGCGGTCGCCGATCCGCAGATCGCCCTCGCTGATCTCCTCCAGGCCCGCGACCATCCGCAGCGCGGTCGTCTTGCCGCAGCCGGAGGGCCCGACGAGCACCATGAACTCCTGGTCGGCGATCTCCAGCTGGATCGACGAGACGGCACGCGTGCCGTCCGGATAGACCTTGCTGACGCGATCGAAGCTGACCTCCGCCACCGGACCGTCCCTCCGCAGGGGTGCAGAACCGTTGGGGGCTGCTCGCGCCCGGCATCCCTCCTCCTGAACAGAGACGTACCCCCTGTCCGCCGCGTCCCAAACGGCGCGCACGGCCTGTTGCGGCGAGCGTCCATCTGTCAGCTTCGGAACGCGCGCGTCAAGCTCGCGCGACCAGCGGCCGATCACCAGTGAAGGACATCCAGGGAAGGACCGTTTTGCAGCAAAACTTGTCGGGGGCGCCATTGCGGCAGCTGCTCGCCGCGGCGACGATCGTCGGGCTCGTGCTGCTGTTCGGGCAGGCGCTGACCGACTTCGGCGGCAGCGCGACCGACGTCGTGATCGATGACGGGATCTACTTCGCGCTCGAGCTGGGCGGCGCGATCGCCTGCCTGGTGCGCGCCGCGCTCGTGCGCGACCGCCGCCCCGCCTGGATCTGCATCGGCCTGGCGATCCTCGTCTACTCGCTCGGCGACGGCATATGGGGACTGTTCTTCGACCGCGGCGACTCGCCGTGGACGGCCGACGCCGCCTACCTGCTGTTCTACCCGCTCTGCCTCGCCGGACTGGGCCTGCTGCTGGCCGACGGCCGCGACCGCGTCGCCGCGCGACTGTGGGTCGACGGCCTGATCGGCGGCCTGACCGTCGGCGCCTACGTCGTCGCCTTCGCCTATGAGCCGGTCCTCAACGCCAGCGACGCCACATCGGCGCAGACGGCGCTCCATCTCGCCTACCCGCTCGCCGACCTGATGCTGATCGGCTTCATCCTGACGGCCTTCGCGACCCAGGCATGGCGGCCGGGCGGCGTGTGGGTCCTGCTCGGGCTCGGGATGGTCGCCTTCACCGTCGCCGACACGCTCTACGCCTACCAGAGCGCGACGGGCAGCTTCGACGACGACTCGATCGTCTCGGCGTTGTGGCCGTATGCGCTCGTCGTGTGGGGCTGGGCGGCGTGGCAGCCGTGGCGACCGCGGCAGATCGAGAGCGGCTTCGGCCTGCAGGCGTTCGCGATCCCGGCGGGCTTCGCCGGCCTCGCCGTCGCGCTGCTCTGCCTCGGCCAGTTCACCGACATCGCGACCGCGGCGGTGCTGCTGGCGACCGGCGCGCTGCTGATCGCGACCGCGCGCGCCGGCTGGACCTTCCGCGAGTACATCAGGCTGCTGCGCACCACCCGCGAGGAGGCGCTGACCGACGGCCTCACCGGGCTGCCGAACCGCCGTCGCCTGATGGCCGACCTCGATCGCGCGGTCGCCCTCTGCGCCGCCGACCCGCGCCGCAGCCAGACGCTCGCGTTCTTCGACCTCGACGGCTTCAAGGGCTACAACGACGGCTTCGGCCACGCCGCCGGCGACATGCTGCTCGACCGCCTCGCCAGCCGGCTGGCCGAGGTCGTGCGGGGCCACGGCCGCGCCTACCGGCTCGGCGGCGACGAGTTCTGCATCCTGCTCGACGAGGCGGCCGGCGCCGGCGACCCGATCGTCGAGGCGGCCTCCGCCGCGCTGCGCGAGCAGGGCGAGGGATTCAGCGTCGGCGCCTCCTGCGGGCTCGTCGCGATCCCCTCCGAGGCCGACTCGGCGACGCACGCGCTGCAGCTCGCGGACCAGCGGATGTACGCCGCCAAGGACGACTCGCGCCAGTCGAGCCGCCGGCAGACGTGCGACGTGCTGCTGCAGGTGCTGCGCGAGCGCGAGCCGGAGCTGCACGACCACCTCGAGGGGGTCGCGGCACTGGTCGTCGGGGTCGCGAGGCGGCTGGGGCTGAGCGCCGAGCAGGTCGACGAGGTCGCGCGCGCGGCCGAGCTGCACGACATCGGCAAGATCGCGATCCCCGACGAGATCCTCCACAAGCCCGGCCCGCTCGACGCCGACGAATGGAGGCTCATGCGCGAGCACACCGTGATCGGCGACCGCATCCTCGGCGCGGCGGCGGCGATGCGGCCGGTCGCGGCGATCGTGCGCTCCAGCCACGAGCGCTGGGACGGCGCCGGCTACCCGGACAAGCTGGCCGGCGAGCGGATCCCGCTCGGCGCGCGGATCGTCGCCGTCTGCGACGCCTACGACGCGATGGTCAGCGAGCGCCCGTACCAGGGCTCCCTGCCCCACCTCGACGCGCTGACGGAGCTGAGACGGTGCGCCGGGACGCAGTTCGACCCCCAGGTGGTGGCGGCGTTCAGCGACGTCATCGCCGCCCTGAACGCACAGACGCCGCCGGGGTTCGAGCGAACCCGCGACGGCGTCAGGTGAGTCTGAGCTTGGAGCTGCGCGCTACGCCTTGACGGCGGAGATGTCGAGCGCGAGCTTGACCTTGTCGCTGACGAGCATGTTGCCGGAGCCGAGCGCCTGGTTGAACTTCATCTCGAAGTCGCTGCGGTTGATCTGGCCGGTGACGGTGAGGCCGACGCGGGTGTTGCCCCACGGGTCCTGGTCGGAGCCCTCGAAGACGGCCTCGAGCGTGATCGGCTTGGTGATGCCGTGGATCGTGATGTCGCCGGTGATCTTGAACGTCTCGTCGTCGACGGCCGTTATCTCGGTCGACGTGAACGTGATCTGCTCGTGCGTCGCGGCGTCGAAGAAGTCAGGCGAGCGGAGGTGCTCGTCGCGCTGCGCCTCGTTGGTGTCGACGGAGGCGACCTGGACGGTGCCGGTCGCGGTCGCGCTGCCGTCCTCGCCGATCGTGAGGCTGCCGGCAAACTCCTTGAACTTGCCCTTCACGGTGGCGATGCCCATGTGCTTGACCTGGAAGCCGACCTCCGAATGAGCGGGGTCGACGTTCCAGGTGCCGGTGGGGACGGAGGTGACAGTGGCGGACATTTGGGTGATTCCTTCCTTCGGGACGGGGCGAAGTTGATTGCGTGGTCAACAACATAGCACAAGTGATTGCGCACGCAACTGTTATGCTCCTTCACATGGCCATCCATCCCTCACCCACCTCCCCGCTTCCCGCTCCGGCGGACCTCGGGCCGCTGGATGAGCAGGAGGGATCGGTCTGCGGCGCTTCGGACTGGGAGCGCCTGTCCGATCACGAGAGTGCCGCCTGGCACGGGTTCCTGCAGGCGCATGCCGAGATCCAGGTCGAGCTCGAGCACGAGCTGCAGACCGCCCACCAGCTCTCCTTCAGCGACTACTTCGCGCTGCTCGCGCTCGACAAGGCCGAGCGTGGCAGCCTGCGCATGCACGACCTCGCCAAGCCCGTGCGACTGACCCGCAGCGGGCTCACGCGGCTCGTCGAACGACTCGAACGGGTCGGCCTGATCGAGCGCGCCCCCTGCCCCGACGACGCGCGCGGCACCGAGGCGCGCATCACCGAGGCCGGCCGCGCGCTCGTCCACGCCGCATCGGCGACCCACCTCGCCGGCGTGCGCCGCCGCTTCCTCACGCGCTTCTCCCCCGCGGAGCTGCAGCTGCTGGCCGAGCAGTTCGGCCGGCTGAGCGCGTAGCGGCGTCGCAGCTCTCGTGCGCTGCGGCCGGGCGGCCTCGTCCGCCCGCCAGCGCGCTGTTGTGACAAACGGCGAAATCACGTTGCGCGAACGTTGGACGCCTGTCCCAGGGAATCCTCTGCTCAGAGGCGCATCATGCTCTCCATGCAGACCACTTCACCCATCCGCCGCTACGTGATCGTGCGTCATCGGGATCACGGCACGACGGCGTCTCGCTGGAGCATGGAGCGTGTCGCTCCGACCCAGCGCGACGCCGCTGCCGCGACGATGGCGACGCCGCAGCCGCTGCCGCAGGCAGCCCGCGCCGCGTAGCTGACTGCGTCCGTCCCGGCGCCCCTGGCGCTCCGTGCACCCTCGGCCGGAGCGGCGGAGGCGCCGGGCGACGCATCTCCTCCCTCCCCCTTCGGGGCTCAGTCTGCGAACAGCATGTCCGGGACCGGCACGTCGGGCGTGCGCGCGACCGTGAGCGCGAGCGCCAGCAGGTGCGTGCCGGCCGGCAGCATCCCCGGCGGCTCCACGCCCGCCGCGGCCAGCCCGGCGGCCTCGTAGGCGTCGATCAGGTCGCCGATCACGCGCGCGTGCGCCGCCTGCGGCGCGTCGGCGGGGACGGCGCAGGAGAGCCGCGCGAGGCTCAGCATCTCGGCGTTGCCCGTTCTGCCCGCGAGCTGGCCGAACGCGGCCGTCAGGTAGCCGGCGACGCGGTCGAGCAGGACGTCGACCGAGACGCGCGTCGAGCCGGACGGGCGACCGCCGTCGAGCGGCTCCTCCCCCGCCAGCAGCCGCTCCGCCTGGCCGCCGAGCACGAGCCGCAGGCGCGCGTCGTCGACGCCGGCCTGGCGTGCGATCCGGATGATCTCCAGCGCCCCGATCGGCGTGCGGCCGTAGGGCGCGTCGCTGGCGAAGAGGATCTGGCCGGCGGGGACGGTCGCGAACAAGGTCAGCAGGTCTGCCGGCGCCCACCACGAGGTGTCGAAGAAGAGGTTCGGCAGCTCCTGCGCCTGCCTGCCGATCCAGGCGAGGTCGCTGATCCCGGCATGCGCGAGGATCAGCCGCACGCCCGGGTAGCGAGTGGCGACCTGGACGGCGTGAGCGCCGAGCGACGGGATCCCGCGGCCGGCGTGCACGAGCACCGGCACCCGGCGCTCGTGCGCGAGCGCCCAGACGTCCTCCAGCCGCCTGTCGTCGAGCTGGAAGCTCTCGCCGCGCGGGTGCAGCTTCAGCCCGCGCGCGCCGGCGTCGAGCACACGCTGCGCCTCATGCGCCGGGTGGACGGCCGGGTCGACACGGCCGAAGGCGCTGAGGCGGCCGCCCGATTCGGCGGCGGCGGCGATCACGGCGTCGTTGGGGCCGGGATAGCCGTCGGGCTCTCTCAGCGGGAAGACGACGCCGCGCGCGCCGGCCTCCTCCAGATGCGCGATCAGCTCGGCCGGCGTACAGCGCATCGTGTCGGGATCATGCTCGCCGACGTGCGTGTGGACGTCGATCGGCACGACGGGGTCGCCGCCGTCGCCGATCGTCGCCAGCTCGTCGCGGTACCAGCGCAGCACGGGCGCCGGCACGGACAGGTCTGGGCGCGTCACAGCGGCAGGCGGTCGCGCAGCTGCTCGAGCTTCGAGCGCCTGCGTGAGCGCAGCTTCAGCAACACCGTCAGCGCGCCGAGCGCGGCTGCGCCAAGGCCGACGAGCAGCGGCGCCTTCGAGGAGCCGGCCGGCGGCGCGGTGACCTCGACGCTGGTGTTGCCGTGGTGGCGCGGCGCGGGCATCGCGAACTGCTCGGCGGCGAGCACGTCGTGCGGCTCGCTCTCGCCCTCGGGGTTGTCTGGCAGCTCGATCGGCCCCTGCTCGACGATCGCCGCGTCGGGCGAGGGGCCGGGGAACTCCTCGGCCGCGAGCACGTCGTGCGGCTCGTCGGTCGCGTCCGGCTTGTCGGGGATGCCTCTGGGCTCGCGTTCGCTCATCGGGACCAATCTTTCCAGATCGTGGACACGGCAACCACGTGTTTTCAGAAATTCGCCCCCACATCGCTCATCGTGCAAAACTTGAGCGGGCGCGACTCACATCACGTGACTGTGGCTATACTCGCTTACTCATGGTAAGTCCTTCGACAGGAAGTGACGCAGCGACATGAGCCGACTTCTGCTCGTCCCCTTGGAAGACGCCGTCGTCTTCCCCAACATGACGCTGTCCCTCGCCGTCGACGTCGGCGACGAGGAGCGCGTCCTGCTCGTTCCCAAGCACGAGCACGAGTTCGCCAGCGTCGGCACCGTCGCCGACGTCGTCGAGCACGTCCGCCTGCCCGGCGGCGCCCGTGCCGTGACCCTCAACGGCCTCTACCGCGGCGTCGCCGGCGCCGCCCACACCGCCCCCGACGGCAAGCTCTACGTCGAGGTCGAGGAGCGCCCCGACCCCGAGCCGGTCGACGGCCGCACCCGCCACCTCGAGCGCGAGTACCGCGCCGTCGTCGAGGAGCTGCTGGAGCTGCGCGGCGACGACGGCCGCATCCAGGCCTTCGTGCGCGCGATCAGCGAGCCCGGCACGCTCGCCGACACCGCCGGCTACTCGCCCGACATCTCCTTCGAGCAGAAGGTCGAGCTGTTGGAGAAGCTCGACGTGACCGACCGTCTCGAGCTCGCCGTCGCGCTCCAGAAGGAGCGGCTCGCCGAGCTGCAGGTGCGCACGCGCATCCGCGACGACGTCCAGAACGGCGCCGAGAGACAGCAGCGCGAGTACTTCCTGCGCAGACAGATGGAGTCGATCCGCAAGGAGCTCGGCGACGACGACGCCAACGTGATCGAGGAGTACCGCTCCAAGATCGAGGCGGCCGGCATGCCCGAGCACGCGCGCGAGCAGGCGGAGAAGGAGCTGGGCCGGCTGGAGCGGCTCGGCGAGCAGTCGGGCGAGGCGGGCACGATCCGCACCTACCTCGACTGGCTCGTCGCGATCCCGTGGAGCAGAAGATCGGACGAGAAGCTCGATCCGGTCGCCGCCCGCGCGGTGCTCGACGCAGACCACGCCGGCCTCGACGACGTCAAGGAGCGGATCACCGAGTACCTCGCCGTGCGCAAGCTGCGGCAGGAGCGCGGGATCGAGGAGGACAAGCGCTCCGGGGCCATCTTGACCCTGATCGGCCCGCCCGGCACCGGCAAGACCTCGATCGGCGAGTCGATCGCGCGAGCGACCGGCCGCGAGTTCGTGCGCATGTCGCTCGGCGGCGTGCGCGACGAGGCCGAGATCCGCGGCCACCGTCGCACCTACATCGGCGCGCTCCCGGGCCGCCTGGTGCGCGCGCTGCGCGACGCCGGGACGATGAACCCGGTGATCATGCTCGACGAGGTCGACAAGGTCGGCGCCGACTGGCGCGGCGATCCCAGCGCCGCGCTGCTCGAGGTGCTCGACCCGGCCCAGAACCACTCGTTCCGCGACCACTACCTCGATCTGGAGCTGGACCTCTCCGGCGTGCTCTTCCTCGCGACCGCGAACGTCGCGGACTCGATCCCGGGGCCGCTGCTGGACCGCATGGAGGTGATCCGCTTCGACGGCTACACGACCGCGGAGAAGACCGCGATCGCTCGCGGCTACCTGTGGAAGCGGCAGCTGGAGCGCAACGGCCTGCGGCCCGACGAGGTCGAGGTCTCAGACGCCTTGCTGGAGCAGGTCGCGACCGAGTACACGCGCGAGGCCGGCGTCCGCCAGCTCGAGCGCACGCTCGGCACGGTGCTGCGCAAGACCGCGACGCGGATCGCGTCCGGCAGAGCGGAAGCGCCGGTGACGATCGACCTGGACGTGGTGCGCGACGCGCTCGGGCGCCAGAAGTTCTTCCAGGAGGCGGCGATCCGCACCGCCGTCCCGGGCGTCGCGACCGGCCTCGCCGTGACCGGCACCGGCGGCGACGTGCTGTTCGTCGAGGCCGTCCGGATGCCCGGCAAGGACGGGCTCGTGCTGACCGGCCAGCTCGGTGACGTGATGAAGGAGTCGGCGCGGATCGCGCTCTCCTACGTGCGCGGCCACGCGGGCGAGCTGGGGATCGACGAGCATGTCTTCGACGACCACGGGCAGTTCCATGTGCACGTGCCCGCGGGCGCGATCCCGAAGGACGGCCCGAGCGCCGGCGTGACGATGGTGACCGCCTTCACGTCGCTGCTGAGCGGCCGCTCGGTCAAGCACACGGTCGGCATGACCGGCGAGGTCACGCTGCAGGGCCGCGTGCTGCCGATCGGCGGCGTCAAGCAGAAGGTGCTCGCCGCCCACGCGGCCGGCCTGACCGACGTGATCCTGCCCGAGCGCAACCGCGGCGACCTCGACGACGTCCCCGCGGACGTGCGCGAGCAGATGACGTTCCACTTCGCGATGACCGTCGACGAAGTGCTGGCCGTGGCGCTGGAGCCGACGCGCGCAGGCGCGACGGCCTAGAGAGCGGCGGTTAGCCCGCGCGGCTCCGACGACCGGAGCCGCGCGCGCTGCACCGCCTCCTCCAGGACCGCCTCCCACGCCCCGAGGTTGCGGGCGGCCCGCTGGCTGGCGCCCCACTCCAGCGCCCGCTTGGCGAGCTTGCGCCGCTCGCGGTCCTTGCGCACGAGGCGGGTGAGCGCGGCCTCCCAGCCGTCGTCGGGCACGAGCCGGCCGCCCTGCTTCTCACCGAGGTTCGCGTACGGCCCTATCGGCGAGGCGAGCCACGGCACGCCGGCGGCGGCGTACTCCTTCACCTTCACGTTCGAGCGCGCGCGGTTGAACGGTATGTCGTCGAGCGGGGCGATCCCGACGTCGAACTCGGCGACGCGCGCGCCGAGCGCGCTGTACTCGACGACCACGTCACGCCTGTAGCGGTCGGAGTCGAGCCCCAGGTCGATCCCGATGCAGTGCACCCGCGCGTCGGGGTTGGCCTCCAACACCCGTTCGAGCATCGGCTTGATGCCGAGGTGGCGAAGGTCGTGAGAGTGCTCGTTCGCAGCGACCCAGCCGATCGTTACACCGTCGTGCGGACGGGCGGTCGGGGTCGCGTAGAGCGTCGGCAGGTAGTTCTCGACGACGCGGACGGGGTCGACGCCGTGACGCCGGTAGGTCGTGGCGATCGCCCCGGTCGTCGTCGTCATCACGTCGGCGGCACGTGCGACCGCGAGCACGTCGGAGAGCATCCGCTGCAGCTTCGTGCCGCGCTTGCTCCAGCTGCCCTCGACCTCCTCCGGCTCCGCGGTGAGGTCATCGTCGACGTCCCAGACGACCCCGACGCCGGCGTCGTGGAGTTGACGCACGAGTCTCCGTATCGGCGGGTCGCTCTGGCGGTAGACGTGCACGACGTCGCACGCCAACAGCGGCTGGCCGTCGAGTCTTCTGTCGGCGTCGGCGAGTATCAGCTCGTGCCCCCGCCCGGTCAGCTCCGCGAGCGGAAAGGCGCGGTAGGCCGAGTTGGCGACCGTCAGTGACGTGAGGATTCCGATCCGCATGGCGCTGCCAAGCATGCCTGAGCCGGACCATCACTGTCCAGTTTTCAGTTGATCGATCGCCACCCGCCGTGCTCCGCTGCGGCGCACGAGTGTGAAGCCACCCTGGACGTTTCGTCGGGCCCCGGCGCGGTAGCTTCCAGTCCGAGACCGAGATTGTCGGACAGAGAAGGCTGGAGACCGGATGACCACGATCACCCCCACGCAGGAGCAGGCCGTCCTCGAGCGGGTCCCGAAGGGCCTCTTCATCGGCGGCGAGTGGCGCGACGCGACCGGGGGCCGCACGCTCGGTGTCGAGGATCCCTCGACGACGCAGACGCTGACCGAGATCGCCGACGGCACGCCCGAGGACGCGCTCGCCGCGCTGACCGCCGCGCACGAGACGCAGAAGTCGTGGGGCTCGCACGCGCCGCGCGAGCGCGGGGAGATCCTGCGCCGCGCCTTCGAGCTGATCGCCGCCCGCACCGACGAGCTGGCGCTGCTGATGACGCTCGAGATGGGCAAGCCGATCTCGGAGTCGAAGGCGGAGATCACCTACGCGAACGAGTTCTTCCGCTGGTTCTCGGAGGAGGCGGTGCGGATCGAGGGGCGCTACGGCACCTCGCCCAACGGCAGAGGCCGGATGCTGACGATGAAGCAGCCGGTCGGCCCCTGCCTCTTCATCACGCCGTGGAACTTCCCGCTGGCGATGGGCACGCGCAAGATCGGCCCCGCGATCGCGGCCGGCTGCACGATGGTCGTCAAGCCGGCGCAGCAGACGCCGCTGTCGATGCTCGCGCTGGCGGCGATCCTCGAGGAGGCCGGCCTGCCGAAGGGCGTGCTGAACGTCGTCACCTCGTCGAGATCGGGCTCGCTGATGGCGCCGCTGATCTCCGACCCGCGCGCCCGCAAGCTCTCCTTCACCGGCTCGACGCCGGTCGGCCAGAAGCTGATGCAGCAGGCCTCCGAGCAGCTGCTGCGCGTCTCGATGGAGCTGGGCGGCAACGCCCCGTTCCTGGTCTTCGACGACGCCGACGTCGACGACGCCGTCGAGGGCGCGCTGCTGGCGAAGATGCGCAACATGGGCGAGGCCTGCACGGCCGCCAACCGCTTCCACGTCAGCGACAAGGTCGCCGACGAGTTCACCGAGAAGCTGGCGAACCGGATCGGCGCGATGAGAGTCGGGCGCGGCACCGAGGAGGGCGTGCAGGTCGGCCCGCTGGTCGACGGCAAGCAGCGCGACACCGTCCGCGGCCTCGTCGACGACGCGCTCGCCAAGGGCGCGACGGCCGTCGTCGGCGGCAGTGACCACGACGGCGCCGGCTACTTCTACAAGCCGACCGTCCTCTCCGGCGTCAGCGACGACGCCGAGCTGCTGCGCGAGGAGATCTTCGGCCCGGTCGCGCCGGTGATCTCGTTCGACTCCGAGGAGGCGGCCGTCGCCGCCGCCAACAGAACCGAGTACGGCCTCGTCGCCTACGTCTTCACGAAGGACGTCAAGCGCGCGCTGCGCGTCGTCGAGGGGCTGGAGACCGGCATGGTCGGCCTCAACCAGGGGATCGTCTCCAACGCCGCAGCGCCGTTCGGCGGCGTCAAGCACTCCGGCTTTGGCCGCGAGGGCGGCCGCGAGGGGATCGAGGAGTACGTCGACACGAAGTACGTCGCGATCAACCTCGACTGAGGCGCGCCGATGCCGCCGGCCCGCGCGCTTCCACGCGCGGGCCGGCCGATCGGTTCCTGAACCGCAAAATAGTTCGATCACTCGAACCATGTTCAACATTTGAGCGCATCAACGCGCCAAGAATGGAGAAGGTTTAGCGGTTTTTCGCACTCCTGCCGATTACGGTGGTCATGACGGCCGATCGCTGCCCATGACCCCGCGCGCTCGCTTCCCACTCCTCGCCCTGCTGCTGACCCTGGTCATCGGCAGCGCGGCGCAGGCCCGCACCCCAATCGCCGCTCCGAGCGCCAGAGCGAGAGCGAGCGTCGTCGGCGGCACCCCGGCAGCGGCCGGCATCCTCTCATCGGTCGTCTTCATCACGTCGCAGACCAGCGCGACCTCGGCGATGGCGTGCAGCGGCACCGTGCTCGCCCCGACCGTCGTGCTGACCGCCGCGCACTGCGTCGTCGACGAGACGACCACGACCGTCCGCCCGGCGGCCGGCATCGCGATCTCCAGCGGCCGTCTCGACCGCACCGAGGCCGGCCAGGACGTCGGCGCCGCGCGCGTGCTCGTCCACCCCGCCTACGACCCCCGCGCGATACGGTCCGACGCCGCGCTGCTCGTGCTCTCCGCACCACTCTCCGCCGCTCCAGTCGCGGTTGCCGGCGCCGGTGACGCCGCCCTCGCCGCCCCCGGTGCGCCGGCCCTCTTCGCCGGCTGGGGCGCGACGAGCGGCAACTCCTCCGAGGCATCCTCCCGCCTCCTGCAGACGACGACGACCGTGCTCGCCGACGACCTCTGCCGCCGCCTGCTCGGCGCCGACTTCGACGCCGGCGTCACGCTCTGCGCCGTCGACTCGCCCCGCTTCGCCGGCTCAACCTGCCGCGGCGACAGCGGCGGCCCGCTGCTGCTCCAGCGCGGCGACGGCGCGCTCGTGCAGGCCGGGATCACGAGCTGGGGCAGCCTCGGCTGCGACACGCGCGTGCCGCAGGCGTTCACGCGCGTAAGCGCGATCAGCGGCTGGATCGCGGAGCAGCTCGCCGCGGTCGCGGCCACCCCGTCGACGACCGCCCCCGCCGACGACGGCTCCCTTGCCGGCACACGCGACAGCGGCGCGCAGAGCGCCACCACGATCGCCGCCGCGCTCTACCGCGGCAGCACCCGCCAGCGGCGCGCGATCGCCGTCCGCGTCGCCAGCGGCGGGCGCACCGTCGCCGGCGTGCAGTTCGCCTATCGGGCCCGCTGCGAGCTGCCCGCCCGTGGCCGGGGCCGCTCCGGCGGCGGTTCCACCGTCCGCCGCGCCAGCACTCGCAGCGGCTGGCGCAACGGCGCCTTCCGCTCTGCCACCAGCACGCGCCTGCCGATTGCCGCGCGCGCCAGCGGCGGGGCCTTCACGACGCAGCGGCTCGACAGCAGCGGCCGCCGCGTGCGCGTCACCGGCGCCTTCAGCACCGACGGCCGCCTGCGCGGCACGCTGCGCGTCAGCTGGCGCGAGCGCGGCGGCGCGCGCTGCGACAGCGGCGTCGTGCGCTACAGCGCGCAGCGCTGACGCGCGCGCCCGCAGCCGCGCCCGCGCTCTGAGGACCGTCAGTGTGCTGCCCTATAGCGGCAGCAAACTTGCGGTGGTGGAAATCGGACATGGCGCGGCGGCGTTCTCTGCGCTCCTTGACTTCAAGCGCACTTGAAGGCCTAGGGTCTCTCGTCATGACCTTCCGCACGCTCCTCGAAGCCGCCGCATCTCAGCACCGGGAGGCGCGGATACCGTGGATAGGCGGGGTCGAACTTCGATCGCATGCAGAGCGAGAAGACGGAGCCGCGCGTGTTCCGTACCACTCTCTGATGGCGGCACACGACGCACAGCCCGACCTCCGGGGACGCGCTCATGACCCCCACTATACTTTTTGAAGTTTGTCCACGTTCAAGCGACTCCTCGGCTTCCTCAGCCCTTACAAGATCGGCGTCTCCGTCTCCTTCGCGCTCGCGGCGGCGGCGATGGTCGCGACCGTCGCGATCCCGTACCTGACCGGCCGCGCGATCGACACGACGCGTGACGGCGACCGCTCGGCGCTGATCTGGCTGGCCATCGGCGTCGGCATCGCCGGCCTGCTGCGCCTTGCCTTCAGCGTCGGCCGCCGCCTCGTCGCCGGGCGCGTCTCGCTCGGCGTCGAGTACGACCTGCGCGGCCGCCTCTACAGCCATCTGCAGGCGCTCGAGCTCGGCTTCTTCGACCATCAGCAGACCGGCCAGCTGATGTCGCGCGTGACCGTCGACCTGCAGGCGGTCCGCTTCTTCCTCGGCTACGGCCTCATCTTCATCGGCCAGGCGCTCTTCACGATCGTGCTCGCCGGCATCGCGATGTTCCTGTTGGAGCCGGGCCTCGCCGCGATCGCGCTCGCGCCCGTCCCCTTCGTCGTCGTGATCGCGTTCCGCTTCGGGCGCCGCTCGCGGCCGGCCAACCAGGAGGTCCAGCAGCGCGTCGCCGAGCTGACCGCCGAGGCCGAGGAGAACGTCTCCGGCGTCCGCGTCGTGAAGGCGTTCGCGCGCGAGGAGCGTCAGCTGGAGCGGTTCGACCACCGCGTCGGGCGGGTCTTCGACCAGGCGATGATCGCCACCCGCCTGCAGGCCTTCTACGCCCCCTTCATCGGCTTCCTGCCCAACCTCGGCCTCGCCGCGATCCTCTTCGTCGGCGGCCGCCAGGTGATCGACGGAACGTTGACGCTCGGCGAGTTCACCGCCTTCTACGCCTACCTGCTGCTGCTGATCGGGCCGATGCGGATGCTCGGCTTCCTGCTCGGCAGCGCCCAGCGCGCGACCGCCTCCGGCGCCCGCATCTTCCAGCTGCTCGACCGCGCCCCCGCGATGGACGTGCCGGCCGACGCGCCGCCGCTGCCGGACGGGCGCGGCCGCGTCGAGCTGCGCGGCGTCTCGCTCGCCTTCGAGGGCAGCAGGCAGCGCGCGCTGGCCGACGTCGACCTCGTCGTCGAGGCCGGCTCGACGGTCGCGCTCGTCGGCCCGACCGGCTCGGGCAAGACCGCGCTCGTCTCGCTGCTGCCGCGGCTCTACGACGCGACCGCCGGCGAGGTGCTGATCGACGGCGCGAACGTGCAACGGGTCGATCCGCGCTCGCTGCGCCACGAGATCGCGATCGTCAACGACGACCCGTTCCTGTTCTCCGCGACCGTCCACGACAACATCGCCTACGCCCGCCCCGACGCCACGCGCGAAGAGGTCGAGACAGCCGCGCGGCGCGCCCGCGCCGCCGGCTTCGTCGGCGAGCTGCCGAACGGCTACGACACGCTGATCGGCGAGCGCGGCCTGACGCTCTCCGGCGGCCAGCGCCAGCGGATCGCGATCGCCCGCGCGCTGCTCGCGAACCCGCGCATCCTCGTGCTCGACGACGCGACCTCCGCGGTCGACGCCTCGACCGAGCAGGAGATCAAGCAGGCGCTGCGCGAGGTGATGGCCGGCCGCACGACCTTCGTGATCGCGCACCGCCTCTCGACGATCTCGCTCGCCGACGAGATCGTCGTGCTCGACCACGGCCGCGTCGTCGCGCGCGGCACGCATGACGAGCTGCTCGACAGCGACGACTTCTACGCCGAGGTCGCGGCGAAGGGCCTGCCGGACCGGATAGCGCCGGACGTTCCGCGCGAGGAGGTCGCAGGCCTGTGAGCCCGCCGCTCGACAGAAGAGCTTCTCAGGCGGAGCCCGCCGCCCCCAGCGACCGCGCGGACCAGCAGCGTTACGCCGAGGGCGCCAGCGCGCTCGCCAGCGGCGCGATCGGCCCCGAGACGACGGCAGGCAGCGAGGCCGACCGGCTCGCCGACCTGCGCCGCCGGCTGCGTCAGACCTCCGGCCGCGGCCGCAAGCTGCGCGGGCTGCTGGTGCTGCTGCGCCCCTACCGTACGCGCGTGATCGTGATGTTCGTCGCGCTGTTCGCCGCGACCGGCGCGGCGCTGGCGCCGGCGCCGCTGGCGAAGCTCGCGATCGACGAGGGGATCAAGCACAGAGACGTCGCCGCGCTCGACTGGATCGTCGTCGGCTTCGTCGCCTCCGCGCTGCTCTACTGGGGCGCGACCTACCTGCAGACGTACATGACCGGCTGGGTCGGCCAGCGGGCGCTGCAGGACCTGCGCATCCAGGTCTTCCAGCACATCCAGTCGCTCTCGCTCGGCTTCTACTCGCGCAACCGCGCCGGCGTCGTGATCTCGCGCCTGACCAACGACGTGCAGGCGCTCGACCAGCTCGTCACCGACGGCGTCACGACGCTGTTCCAGTCGACGCTGATGCTGCTCGGCGTGATCGTCACGCTGCTGATCTTCGACGCCGAGCTGGCGCTGTGGACCTTCCTCGCGATCCCGCTGCTGGCGCTCGCCGCGCTCGCCTTCCGGATCGCATCCGCCGACGCCTTCCGCCGCACGCGCGAGCGGATCGCGGCGATCACCGGCTATCTGCAGGAGACGCTGTCGGGGATCCGCGTCGTGCGCTCGTTCGGTCAGGAGCGCCGCCACCTCGACCGCTTCTCCGAGCTGAACGAGGCCAACCGCCGGGCGAACATGACGACCGTCTACCTGAACGCGTCGTACTTCCCCGCCGTCGAGCTGCTGTCGGCGCTGGTGACGACCGCGATCCTCGTGATAGGCGGCATCCAGGTGATCGAGGGCAACACCTCGACCGGCGTCGTCTTCGGCTTCATCGCCGCGCTGAACAACTTCTTCGACCCGATCCAGCAGCTGTCGCAGCTCTACACGACCTATCAGTCCGGCATGGCCGCGCTCGACAAGATCTTCGAGCTGCTCGACGAGGAGCCGGAGCTGCGCGACGCGCCCGGCGCCAGACCTCTTCCGACGATCAGAGGCGAGCTGGTCTTCGACGACGTCTCCTTCAGATACGGCGGCAGGGACGACGCGGAGGGCGCCTGGGCGCTGGAGCGGATCGACCTGCGCGTGCCGCCGGGCCAGACAGTCGCGCTCGTCGGCGAGACCGGCGCCGGCAAGTCGACCTTCGCGAAGCTCGTCGCGCGCTTCTACGACCCGACGGAGGGCAGCATCACCGTCGACGGCCACGACCTGCGCGAGGTGACCGCGCACTCGCTGCGCGCGCAGATGGGGATCGTCCCGCAGGAGGGCTTCCTCTTCAGCGGCACGGTCGCCGAGAACATCGCCTTCGGCCGCCCGGACGCGACCGACGAGCAGGTCGAGGCGGCCGCCCACGCGGTCGGCGCCGACGTCTTCATCGAGGAGCTGGAGCACGGCTACGACACCGAGGTCGGCGAGCGGGGCGCGCAGATCTCCGCCGGCCAGCGCCAGCTGATCGCGTTCGCGCGCGCGCTGATCGCCGACCCGCGGATCCTCGTGCTCGACGAGGCGACCTCCAACGTCGACATCCACACCGAGGCGCGGATCGAGCAGGGCATGCGCCGTCTGCTCGCCGGCCGCACCGCGATCGTGATCGCGCACCGGCTCTCGACGATCCAGCACGCCGGCCTGATCGTCGTGCTCGAGCACGGTCACGTCGTCGAGCAGGGGACGCATGACGAGCTGATCGCCGCGGAGGGGCGCTACTGGACGCTCTACCGCGACTGGGCGCAATCGGCAGCCTAAGAAACGGTGCCATCGGGCAGGCCTCTTGTCAGATCCCCCGATCTGAGGAGACGGAGAGATGGCGGACACCAACAGAGGCGTCGTCTACATGGGTCCCGGCACCGTCGAGGTGCAGGAGACGCCCTACCCAACCTTCGAGCTGAGAGACGGTCCCGGCGTTCACCCGGACAGCGTCGGGCGGGAATGTCACCACGGGGTGATCCTGAAGATCGTCTCGACCAACATCTGCGGCTCCGACCAGCACATGGTGCGCGGCCGCACGACCGCGCCGAGAGGGCTGATCCTCGGCCACGAGATCACCGGCGAGGTGATCGAGGTCGGCCGCGACGTCGAGTACATCAGAAGAGGCGACCTCGTCTCGACGCCGTTCAACATCGCCTGCGGCCGCTGTCGCAACTGCAAGGAGCGCAAGACCGGCATCTGCCTCAACACCAACCCGGCGCGGCCCGGCGCCGCGTACGGCTACGTAGACATGGGCGGCTGGCCCGGCGGTCAGGCGCGCTACGTGATGGTCCCCTACGCCGACTTCAACCTGCTCAAGTTCCGTGACAAGGAGCAGGCGATGGCGAAGATCCTCGACCTCACGATGCTGTCGGACATCTTCCCGACCGGCTACCACGGCGCCGTCACGGCCGGCACGACGACCGGCTCGACGGTCTACGTCGCCGGCGCCGGCCCGGTCGGGCTCGCGGCCGCGCACGCCGCGCAGCTGCTGGGCGCCTCGGTCGTGATCGTCGGCGACCTGATCCCGGAGCGGCTCGCGCAGGCGCGCAGCTTCGGCTGCGAGACGATCGACGTCTCCAGAGGCGATCCGGGCGACCAGATCGCCGAGATCCTCGGCACGCCGGAGGTCGACTGCGGCGTCGACGCCGTCGGCTTCGAGGCGCACGGGCACGGCAAGGACGCCGGTGAGGAGGCGCCGGCGACGGTGCTCAACTCGCTGATGACGATCACGCGCGCCGGCGGCGCGCTCGGCATCCCCGGCCTCTACGTGACCGGCGACCCGGGCGCCAAGGACGACGCCGCGAAGGAGGGCTCGCTGTCGATCCGGATCGGGCTCGGCTGGGCGAAGTCGCACGTCTTCACGACCGGCCAGTGCCCGGTGATGAAGTACAACCGCGAGCTGATGGAGGCGATCCTCCAGGACCGCTGCCAGATCGCCAGAGCGGTCAACGCGACGGTCATCACGCTCGACGACGCGCCCCAGGGCTACCGAGACTTCGACAGAGGGGCGGCACGCAAGTACGTGATCGACCCGCACGGTCTCGTCGGAGCGGCGGCCTAGCGATCGGCCTGCGGCGGGAGGTCGTCGTCCGCGGCTGCTGCTCGCAGCGCGACGATCTCCCGCTCCAGCGCCTCGACGCGCTCCACGACCCAGTCGAGCCGCGGATCGCGCTCGCCCATCGTCCGCCGCGCGCCCATCGCGTAGGCGTATTCGAACGAATGCAGCAGGCGGCGCAACTCCGCCTGGAGCTCCTCCAAACGGTCCATCGCACCAAGCGTACTCCCGCCGGTGTACCGTTCCGCGCGTGGCACACGACCAGTTCGCGCTGCTTGCCGGAGCCGCGCCCGAAGAGGTGCAGGAGCTGCTGTCGCACGGGCGGCGGCGCCACTTCAGCGCCGGCGAGGTCGTCTTCCACGCCGGCGACCCCGCCGATTGCGTCCACTTCGTCCGCGGCGGGCGCTTCGCCGTCCGCATCACGACCGAGTTCGGCGACGTCGCGACGCTCAACGTCGTCGGCCCCGGCGACAGCTTCGGCGAGCTGGCGCTGCTGACGCCGGACGCGCCGCGCAGCGCGACCGTCGCGGCGCTCGAGAGAGCGGAGACGCTGTCGGTCCACGAGATCGACTTCCGCCGTCTGCGCAGAGCGCGCCCGCAGACCGACGCGCTGCTCTCGCAGCTGCTGGCGGGACGCGTGCGGCGCCTCTCCGAGCAGCTCGTCGACGCGCTCTACCTGCCGGCCGAGACGCGCGTGCGCCGACGGCTGCTCGACGTCGCGGCGGCGTACGGCGGAGATGGCGGGCCGGGCGCGGACGGGGCGACCGCCGACGGGGCGAGCGTGCCGCTGACGCAGGAGGAGCTGGCGTCGCTCGCCGGCACCTCGCGCGCGACCGTCAACAAGGTCCTGCGCGAGGAGCAGGAGCACGGCACGCTGGAGCTGAGACGCGGCCGCACGACGGTGCTCGACGCCGCCGCGCTGGAGCGGCGCGCGCGCGGGTTCGGTTGAGGCGCGTGCCCGGCGCCGCCTGGCGCGCGCGGCGTCCGGCTATCTCGTCCGCCGCGCTCTCGCCGGCGCGAGGAAGCTTCTGCCGGCGCGCACGAGCACCGTTCTGCGCAGTCTGAACGCCGTCACCGCGACCTTGCCGCGGCGCACCCGCACGAACGTGCCCGGGCGCGGGTCGCTCGCGCAGCGGTCGACGATCGTCCAGCGCGTCCCGCGCACGATCGCGGCGCCGTATCTGCCCTGCGTGCGGATCCGCCCCTCGGCATCGACGTCGATCCGGCGGCCCTTGCCCCGCTTGCCGCGCTTGCGCTTCGCGGCGCTGCTCGCGCGGGGCGCCGCGGCTGTCTCCGCCGCGCGCCCGCCAGCCCGCCGCACGACCGGCGTGCAGCCCTCCAGCGGCCCCGACAGCAGCAGCGTGCCGGGCAGCTGGCCGCGGTCGAGCGCGCCGCTCTGGCGCACGAGGAAGCGACCGCCGCCGGCGACCGCGCTCGCCGTGCGGCCGGCGCGGGTCGTCGTGAACTGCAGCGAGACGCGTCCGCCGCGCGCGTCCAGCTCCGCGCCGAGCGGGACGTTGGAGAGCGCGTCGAGCGTGATGAAGCGGCGCGTTCCCGGCAGCCGGATCAGCACCGTCCCGGAGACCGGCGCGACGACCGTGCTGCGGCCGCGGACCGGTGGCGCGACGCCCGGCGGCACCGCTCTCGGCGGCGTCGTGTCGGGCGGCGTCACCGGGTCGGCTGTTCTCGCCGGCTCGGGCGTGATCGCGCGCACGCGGTGGTTGAAGGCGTCGGCGATGCGGATGCGCGTGCCGTCGAGCAGGACCGCGCGCGGATGCGACAGCTGCGCGGCGGTCGGCAGGCCGCCGTCGCCGCTGAAGCCGAGCGTGCCGGTGCCCGCGATCGTGCGGATGATCCCGTTCGCGGCGACCTCGCGGATCCGCTCGTTGGTCGAGTCGGCGATCACGATCGAGCCGTCGTCGCGGACCGCGACCCCTTCCGGCTGGTTGAGCGCCGCCGCCGTCGCGGGGCCGCCGTCGCCCGCGAAGCCGGTCGCCGCCGAGCCGGCGACGGTCGTGATCGTGTCGGCGGTGTCGACGCGCCGGATGCGGTTGTTGCCGGTGTCGGCGATCAGATAGCCGCCGCCACTGAGCGGGACGACGCGGGCGGGCGCGTTGAGCCCGGCCGCGGTCGCCGGGCCGCCGTCGCCGAGCGCGACGTTGGAGGGCAGCCCCGCGACGGTGATCAGCAGCCCGCCCGGGAGCACGCGCGCGATCCGGTTGTTGCCGGTGTCGGCGATCAGGAAGCCGCCGTCGGGCAGCGCAGCGACGTCGCCGGGGAATCTCAGGCTGACGGTCGTGGCGCCGTCGCCCGTCCCGAACCCGGGGGTCCCGGTGCCGGCGACGGTCGTGATCGTGCCGGCCGGGCTGACGCGGCGGATGCGATGGTTGCCGGTGTCGGCGATCAGCACACCGCCGTCGGCGGCGACCGCGACGCCGCGCGGCTGGTTGAGGCGCACGATCGGGTTGGTCGCCGCGACCGCCTCTCCCGCGAATGGCTCGGTCGTGCCGCAGCAGGGGCCGGCGCCGGCGATCGTGGTGATCACGCCGGCGGGGTCGACGCGGCGGATGCGGCTGTTGGAGGTGTCGGCGATCAAGTAGCCCTCGCCGAGCGGCGCGAGCGCCGAGGGCGAGGTCAGCAGCGCTCTGACCGCGAAGCCGCCGTCGCCGCCGAAGCCGCCCGTGCCGCTGCCGGCGACGGTGTCGATGCGGTCGGCCGCGAGCGCCGGGACGGCGGCGCCGAGCAGCACCGCCAGCAGGGCGAGCGCGAGGGCGGATGCGCGGTGAGAGCGGTTCATGGGTCCAGATCCTGGCGTACGGCGCGTGGGCGCACTGTCGCAGACCGCGCACGTCCTGTGTCGAATGCGCGACACTCACGCGATGCTCAGCCGGCCGGTGCGTGCGCTGATCGTCGGCCTGCTCGCGGCTGCGCTCGCGGGCGGGATCGCGTGGACGGGCGCGCTCGATCGCTTCGAGGCGTTCACCGTCGACGAGCGCTTCGCCGTGCGCGGCAGCGACGGGCCGCCGCCTGACGTGCTGATCGTGGAGATCGACGACGCCGCCTACAACCGTCTCGGCTTCCCCTTCCCGCGACGGCTGCACGCGCGCGCGATCGAGGCGCTGCTGGCCGCCGGCGCCAGACGGATCGCGTACGACGTGCAGTTCAGCGAGCCGTCGTCGCGGGCGGCCGACGACCGCGCGCTGCTGCGCGCGGCGCGCGACCCGCGTGTCGTCTTCGGCGTCGCCGACCTCGCGCGCGACGGCAGACCGCTCGTGATGCCCGAGCTGGCGCGCGCCGCCGACGGACGCGTCGGCCAGGTCCTCTTCCCGGTCGACGAGGACGGTGTCTGGCGGCGGATGAGCGGCAGCTTCCACGGTCTCCCCCATTTCGCGACGCTCGCCGCCGGCGGCTCGCCCGCCACGCCCGAGCGGCCGATCGACTATGCCGGGCCGCAGGACACTGTCGAGCACGTCGCCTTCCTCGACCTGCTGCGCGGCGAGGTCGATCCGGCGCTGGTGCGCGGGCGGATCGTCGTCGTCGGCGCGACCGCGCAGGCGCTGCAGGACTTCCACCCGACGCCGTTCGGCGGCCAGACGAGCGGCGCCGAGATCAACGCCAACGCGATCCAGACGATCCTCGACGACTATCCGCTGCGCGACGCGCCCGGCGCGCTGCTGGTGCTGCTGCTGCTCGCCGGCGGCCTGCTCGCGCCGCTGGCGACGACCTTGCCGGGCTCGCCGATGCGGGCGCTGCTGCGCGCGCTCGGCGTCGGCGTGCTGGGTGTGGCGGCGCTGCTCGGCGGCGCGCAGCTCGCGTTCGCGGCCGGCACGATCGTGCCGATCGCGGCGCCATTGCTGGCGCTGCTGTTCGGGACGACCGGCGCGGTCGCGCTCACCTACGCGGTCGAGGTGCGCGCGCAGCGGCGGCTGCGGACCGAGCTGGAGCGGTTCGTCGCGCCCGCCGTCGCGAGCGAGCTGCTGACGCGGGACCAGCCGCTCGACAGCCGCCGCGTCGAGGCGACCGTGCTGTTCTGCGACCTGCGCGGCTTCACGACGCTGTCGGAGCAGCTGGAGGCCGAGCAGGTGATCGCTCTCCTGAACCGCTACCTGGAGCTGGTCAGCACCGCGGTGCTCGATCGCGGCGGGACGGTCGTCTCCTACCAGGGCGACGGGGTGATGGCCGTCTTCGGCGCGCCACTGCCGCAGCCCGATCACGCCGCGCGGGCGCTCGCCGCGGCGGAGGCGATCCTCGACGAGGCGCTGCCGGCCTTCAACCGCTGGAGTGCGGAGCGCGGCCTGCTGGCGCCGGAGGCGGCGCTGAGCGCCGGGGTGGGACTCAACTCCGGGCCGCTGATGGCCGGCGTGATCGGCTCCGAGCGGCGCGTCGAGTACGCCGCGGTCGGCGACGTGACGAACGTCGCGGCGCGGCTGCAGGCGCTCGGGCGGGAGCTGCCGGGGCGGCTGTTCGTCGCGGCCGCCACGATCGAAGCGCTCGGCGACCCGAAGGCCGCCGAGCGCTTGGAGAGACACGGCGAGGTGAGGCTGAAAGGGCGGCGCGAGCCGGTCACGGTCTGGGTCGGGCGCTAGGCCGCGAGCCGTGGCCGGGCGCGACGCGGGCGCGGACGCTGAGGCCGCACCCGCCGTGCGCTGCAGGTGAAGCGGGTCAGCCGACGACCTTCGGGACGCAAGTGACGTAGGCGCGCAGGATCCGGTTGGAGGCGCTGTTGTTGCGGCCGGAGACGCTCCAGCCGGTCAGCTCGTTGCCGCCGTCGAACGGGACGGGCACGGACGCGATGACCTGCACGTCGAGCTCGGTCGGCTGCGGCGACGCGATCTGGAACCAGCCGCCGCCACCGCCGATCGCCTTCTCGTCCGCGTTGCAGGAGGCGACGATCGTCGTGCTGCCGCCGGCGCCGGGGATCTGCGGGCTGGCGACGAAGACGGTGCGCGTCGCGTTGGAGAGGAAGGCGGTGTGATCGCGGCCATTGAGCTTCTGCGCGTCCTTGGCGACGTCGGCCGTTCTGGCGTTCTCGGCGCTTCTGGCCGTCTCCGCGCTTCTGGCGTTCTCGGCGAACTGGGCCGTCTTGGCCGAGTCGGCCGACTTCGCCAGCTCGGCGAAGCTGGCGAGCTTCGCGACGGGGACGACGCCGAGGCGCGACTCGTTGATCTGCACGCCGGTGAGCGAGTTCGGCTTGATCCGGTTGCCCGGCAGGCTGCTCTTCTTGACCGATGCACCGCTGACGGTCGGGGCCGCCTGGCTGGCGCCGGCGACACCGGCGAGCGCGACGGAGGCGATGGCGAGAGCGGCGGCGGGGCGGGTGAAGACGGTGGAGCGCATGAGGGAGTTCCTCCTGGATTCTGCGGCGGACCCGGTGCCCGCCGTTTCGATGGATCCAGACTCCTCTCCAGCGGCCCCCAGCTCCGCTCACTCGCCGACGCTGCAAGTGTCAAGTGCGCGACACACGTCGCCGGCCGCGCACGCCCCCAGAACGACAGAAGCCCCGCTACCAGCGGGGCTTCGGTGACTGCGGGACGTATGAACCGCTGTCTGTGTCCCCACGGTGTCCCCACAGCTCCGCTACGCAGCCGCTAGAGACCAACGAGGGAGTCACCTATGGGCTGGGACCCGAGAGCCTTGACTGGAACAGCATCGACCCCGACGAGCTGGGGGACATGCAGGAAGCCGACCTCTGGTTGGAAGCCGGGGCACCCTTCTACACCGGGCTTCGCTCCGGCGAGTTGCAGGCGCTCCGATAGAGCGGCATCGACCTCAGAGCGGCCGTCATCCACGTCAGACGGGGATGGGACGACTACAGAGGTGAGCAAGAGCCGGTGGCGAGAGCAGCCAAGCGAAGAGTCCCGATCATCGCCCCGTTGCTGGGGTTGCTGAGAGCACAGCAGAAGCGCACCGGCCGCAGGGGTTCCCGCCTCGTCTTTCGGCCGCTCCAAGAGCCTCCCTTCAAGCGCGAGACGATGCGCAGACGCGCGCTTAGAGACTGGAGAGACGCGAGACGTACGAGAACCATCACGCTTCACGAAGCCCGTCGCACGGCGGCCTCGCTGATGATCGCTGCCGGGGCCAACGCCAAGGCGCTGTCCGTCGTGATTGGCCATGAGTCCATCACGATCACGTTCGACCGCTACGGCGACTTGATGCCGGGCGGCGAGAGCGAGGTCGGGCGACTGCTCGGCGAGTGCATCAAGGGCGGCTCGTAGCTGCGTTCGTAGCTTGCCTACGAACCGGCCCCATCACTGGTACCAAACAGCCGCTCGTACTCCGGAATGAGTTCAGAATCGAGTATTGCGATGCTAGGAAGTTGATACCCCGCGACTCCGGCGATGAGCAGGGCAGCGTCTCGAACAGACCTCGCATCGCGAATCAAGTAAGCGTTCGCCTTCTCGGCGTTCCGAAAAGGCAGCACGCTTCTTTCAATGACGCCATCGTCGCGCACACTGAGCAGATGGTCAGTCACCGCCAACGGATCAGCGTGCACCGGAGCTGACAGCGCCCTCCAAACGTCCTGGCTCAGCCCTGAGTACGCCTGATCCTTCGTCATCTGCCCGAACAGCCAACGCCGTGCCTCCTGCACCCCGTTCGTCGGGTGGATGACCCTCTCCAGATACCCGCGCACTTCGGCAAGACGGCGCTGGAAGACGTGCGCCTCGGCGTCGTATCCGACGCTAAGGAGCGCCATCTCTGCCCGAAGCGAGCGAACCGCGAGCATCCCGAGCTTTACGGCCGCGTCTAACTGTGGCGTCTCACTATTGATCAAAGGTACGACCGCTGCCAGCAGGCTTCCAAGCACGTTGGTCGCCCGGTCAGCCAACAGCAAGCCCCGCAACTCGAACGGTGCGGTCTCCGCGTGGGCGGTCTCATACGCGGAGAACGTCAGAGGCACGCCGGCAAGCACGGACCCGACCCAACGACGCCTGTGGCCGTCCGCGCCAGATATCGGACTGTGGTGTTGGCCAGTCCGACCGGCCGGCGCCTTACGATAATTGCATTGTCGCCCAAACGATGCGGTTCTACCAAGGAGCAGTTCGTGCCCCATGCTGCGAACACCGGCGACGCTGAGCGAACGACCCTCGTCGAGAGGGTCACGTTGGAAACGACAGTCGCCTCGCAAGGAGCGACCATCGCAGACCTCCAAAGCCGCTTAGCGACGATTGGGCGCCTGCTTGAAGCAGCGCGGGACCAGTCGGTCCCCTTCTCGGCTGGCGTGTACGCGAGATACTGAGCGGACCTGGGCTCACCCGGACGGGTGAGCCCAGCCCCCCGGCAGCCTGCCACATGGGCTAGAGGCGCTTCTCGTTGACGACGGTGGCGACGTATGCCCAGCCAGCGGGGATGCCGAGCAGGAGGGCGACCGTGATCCAGTCGCTGAGCTTGTCCGTGTGGACTAGCGCGTAGATACCGCGCCCGCACACGGCCACAGTCGCGACCCACACAACGACGACGACGGCGCGAGTGAAGATGTCGAGCTGCTTCCCATCGAAGCACGATGCGACCCTAGCGACGCTTCCCCGCGCGCGGAGCGTGGGCAGTCCGTGCTCAGGACGATGTCTGCCAGCGGACAACCCGTCCACGTGCTCCCGTACAGCGGATATCGCCAGCTTCGTAGGCGATATCCCGGTACCGGCAGTACAAGCCACGCACGCTGCCACTGCCGCCATCCTGCGCCACAGTCGCGTTCCACGCCTTCACGACACGTCGAGCCTCCACGCACCCGACAACCCGCGTCGTGATGTTGCCCGCGACGTCGTTGGGCATGGCTCCGCACTCGCGAACGGGTGAGGCCAGCGCCGCCGGAGCACTCGCGCAGAGCACGCTGAGCACGGCGGCGAACACCCCGGCGCGACGCATCGCTACTCGCCTTCCTTCTTGGAGCTGAGCGTGATCGTCGCGTTCTCATCGACCATCGTGCCGGCCGCTGGATCCTGCTCGACCACCACCCAATTGCGATCCCAGACGAGCATTCGATCCTGACCCGTAGCGTCGCGCTCATCGAGCATGTAGAGGCCAGCCGCCTGCATCGTGTCCTGCGCGTACTGGTGGTTCTCCCCAACGACGTTGGGGACCTTAATCAGGTTTGCTTCCGGCTGCGGCTCAGGCTTCGCGACGGGCTTCGACGCAGCCGGCTTGGGCTTCGACGCAGCCGGCTTGGGCTTCGACGCAGCCGGCTTGGACTCCGCAGCCGGTGCGGCTGACTTCTCCACCACGGTTTCCTTGACTACGGTCACCACCGTCTGCGTGGCTGGCTGCTCCGATTCGGAGGACGAGCCGCAGCCGGCCACCAGAAGTGCGACAACCACCGCGCTGGAAATCAGGGTCTTGTGCATGCGGGCGAGTCTAGGAACGCTGCCGCTCACGGGCGCCAGTGCCCTGACTGCGATACAGCATCACCCCAGCAACGAGGACGACGCCGTAGCCGATGACGGCGAGGGACGCACACCGCGCTCGGAGCGACAAAGGGGCCAGCGACGATCCCGAGGCCAGGCGGCTAAAACAACAGCCGACCAGCAAGGCCGGAAGCGATGATCCGGAGGGCTGACGGCTGCCGCCGAACCAGCAGGACCGCAAGTGCAACGAGCGCGGGGAGCGAAGCGACCGCAGCGCGGACTGCCGCAGACGCCGAGAGGGCGTGGAGGACCGGAGCATTAGCGTCCGGGAGACGAAGGGCGGCAAGCACGACCGCAGCCCCAGCAGCAGCAACGACGAACGCTCCTCTGAGGGCGTCATCTCTCGCCGGGTTTCGCCTGCTTTAGGCCAGTTTCCGGGCGTATCCGAGGCACAATGTTGGAGTCAAGCAACCTAGCCATGGAGGCGATATGACCAAGGACGAAGTCCACTACACGGACACGTACGTGACGCTGCACGCGATGCCGTCGGACGGCATCGTCCGCGACGGAACCGCGCTCATCGGAAGCACGCTCTACCTCAACCGCAGGCCGCTCGGACGGGTTCTCGGCGTGAACGCTCGCCCGTTCATGGGCGGCCATCGGATCGACTACTTCGTCGTGACGCCGTAGGTCCCGGAAGCCCAGCGACCCATGCCATCGCTTGCCACTCAGCCGACAGGCGTTGGGGGGTCGCTGGGGTCGTGGGGACGCCCCTGTCCCCACGACCGCAAGAACACCGCTTTCGCGCCATGTCCCCACATGTGTCCCCATGGGTACGCCTAGAACGACGAAAGCCCCGTCTTCACGGGGCTTTCAGAGACTGCGGGACAGGGATTCGAACCCCGATTACCCGGTCCAGAGCCGAGTGTCTTGCCATTAGACGATCCCGCAACGCGTGCGTGGCATGAGGATAGACGCTTCGCCGCCAGAATGCCTCCTCGCCGGCCGGAACAACATAGTTGGTGTTGAGAACCGCGACGGCGTCGGTATTCTCGCTGGCGTAGCAAGTGATTCGCAGCGAGGATCACCTCCTTTCAAGAGCCCGGGGCTGTTACCCCCGGGCTCTTTCTTTGCACGGAAGCGGCCCGGCGCCCTGTTACGACGCCGGGCCTGCGCTGCTATCTCCGAGTGAGTCGCTCAATCAGAAACAACAGCGCCATCGCAGCGAGTATTTCGATGCCTATCACCTCCTTTCTCAGGACACGCGGTCCCGGCTGGGAGTTGGTGCTCCCAGCAGTTCTGGAGGTGTGCTTCGAGGTCCCCGCAGCGACGCGGGAAACGCTTTCACGCAGGCGGCGGCGCGTCTACAGCCGCTGTGTTGTCAACCCGGCCAGCCGGGCGGCAGCTCGAACTGCTGCTCGCCGAGCGCGAGCACGAGCGGGTCGCCGGCGCGGGCGGCGAGGTGGAGCGGGACGGCCGGATCGGTCGTCGGGAAGGTCGCGGTCAGGACGCTGCGGCCGGGGAAGGCAGCAGCGAGCTGGCCGACGGCGCGGGCGAGCTGCGTCAGGCCGCCGTCGGGCGAGGCCAGCTCGCTGTGGATCGCATCGGTGCGGGACGAGGCGGCCAGCTCGCTGCGCAGCCCCTCGACCGGAAACGGCCCGTACGCGCGCACCGGCGGCAGCGGCAGCGGCTCGGCGGCCAGCCGCGACGGATCCAGCTCGACCACGTGCTCGCCCTCGGCGAGCACGACCGGGCCGTCGGCGGGGCACTCGACGACGAACGGCTGACCGCCGTCGCCCCTGTCGAGCAGCAGTATCGCCGCCTCGGCGCCGGCCGCCTGGGCGAAGGCGCGCAGCGTCACCGCCAGCGTCGCGATCCGCTCGCGCGCGACCTCGGTGGCGTCGCCGCCTGCGCGCGCGTGCACCTCGCCCAGCGGGAGGCCGTCCGCTCGGACCCCGCCCCGCCCGTGGCCGGAGCGGCGGCGGTCAGCCCTGTGCCGGGCCGACCTGTGCGAGGTCCGTCGCCGCATCGCCGAGTCGCGCCAGCTCGTCGTCGTCGAGCGTCACACCGGCCGTGATCAGCCGGCGCGCGTCGTCGAGGTCGGCCGAGCGGCCGACCGAGAGCGCGCCCGCGACGCGGCCGCCATCCAGGTACCAGATGCTGAACTCGCCCGACTCGTAGGAGCCGCGCACGATCTCGCGATCCCATCTCGCCGCGGGTCCGACGTACTCCAGCGACGCCCAGTCGGCCAGATCGGAGAAGAAGTACGGAACGACGTCGTGGACGACGTCCTCGCCGAGCATCGAGCGGGCGACCGTCTTGCCCTGCTGCAGCGCCACGTCCCAGTGCTCGACGCGGATCCGCCGGCCGTGGATCACGCTGTCGTAGGCGGCGACGTCGCCAGCCGCCCAGATCCCGCGCGCGGACGTCCGCAGCCGCTCGTCGCAGGCGATCCCGCCCAGCTCCTCGTCCAGCGTCAAACCGGCGGAGCGCGCGAGCATCACGTCGGGCGTGACGCCGGCGCCGATCACGACCGCCTCGGCGTCGAGCGAGAGCCCGCCGCTCGTCACGACCCGCTCGACCCGCTCAGCGCCCTCGAACCGCTCCAGCGCATCGCCGCCGACGAAGCGGATCCCGTGGTCCTCCAACCGCGACTGGAAGAACCGCCCCGCTTCGAGACCGAAGGTGCGCGACAGCGCGACCTCCTCCTGCATCACGATCGTGCACTGCGCGCCGAGCTGCGTCAGCGTCGCGGCCACCTCGCAGCCGATGTAGGAGCCGCCGATCAGCACGATCTGTCTGCCGGCCGCCTCCGCGCGGATCTGCTCCGAGTTGCCGAACGCGCGCAGGTACGAGATCCCCTCCAGCTGCGCGCCGTCGACGTTCAGCCGCCGCACGTTCGCGCCGGTCGCGACGAGCGCGCTGTCGAACGAGACGACCTCCTTCGTCGACAGCTTCGCCTCGCGCGCCTCGGTGTCGAGCTTCATCACGCTGGTGCGCTGCAGCAGCTCGATCCGCTGCTCCTCGTACCAGCTCTCGGGTCTGTAGAAGGCATCCTCCCGCGCGGCGTCGCCGCGCAGGTACTCCTTCGACAGCGGCGGGCGGTCGTACGGCGGGTCGGGCTCGCGGCCGACGAGCAGGATCTCGCCCTCCGCCCCGCCCTCGCGCAGCCAGCGGGCGCACGACGCCGAAGCCAGCCCGCCGCCGATCAGCAGGTGCGCGACGTGACGGTCGGCCATCAGGCGGCCGCCGCGCTCTGCGTGAACTGCGGCGTGATCGCCGACTCGAGGCCCGGATCGAGGATCAGCAGCACCTCGTCGCCGGCCTCGATCACGGTGTCGGACTTCGGCACGAAGCCGCCGCCGTCGCGCAGCACGGAGATGATCAGCGCGCCGTCGGGCAGCGGCACCTGCTCGACCGTGAGGCCGGCGGCCGGGGCGCCCTGGACGACCTCCAGCTCGATGATCTCCAGCCGCTCGCCCTCGAGCGCCAGCAGCTGGACGAGGCCGTACTGCGGCACCTCGTGCTCGATCAGGCGCAGGATCAGGTCGGTCGCGGAGACCGCCGGCTGGATCCCGAGCAGCTTGAAGTGCTGCAGGTTGCGAGGGTTGTTGACGCGCGCGACGATCCTTTGCGTCAGGTACTTCTCCTTCGCCATCTGGCAGATGAGCATGTTGTCCTCGTCGTCGCCGGTGACGGCGATCACGAGGTCAGCGCGCTGGATCCCACCGCGCTCCAGCACCCACAGCTCGGTCGCGTCGCCGTACTGGACGGCGTGCTCCAGCTCCTGCTCGACGACGAGGTAGCGACGGCGGTCGTCCTCGATCAGCGTCACCTCGTGCTCCTTGGCGAGCAGCTCGCGAGCGAGGTTCCAGCCGACCTTCCCGGCTCCGGCGATGATCACGTACACGTCAGCTCCCCCTTACGCCGGCGACATCGCGGCCTGTGCGACCAGATCGATCGCGTGCTGGGTCGGACAGATCGTGTGCAGCCCCTGCTCGGCGTACCAGGCGGCGCGGGCGGGGTCGGCGACGCGCACGACGACGCGCGGCACGTTGAAGCGCTTCTGCGCGATCTGCGCGACGACGAGGTTCGTGTTGTCGCCGCGGGTCGAGGCGATGAAGACGTCGGCGCCCTCGATCCCGGCCTCGACGAGCGCGTCGACCTCGAGCGCGGTGCCGACGGTGAAGCGACCGCCGGCGTCCTCCCACGTGTCGACGAGGTCCTTGTCGAGCTGCTCGTGCGACAGCGGGTCCTGGTCCAGCACGGAAACGTCGTGACCGGCCTCCAGTGCCTGTTTTGCGACGGCGGAGCCGACGCGCCCCGCTCCGACGATCAGGATCAGCATGAGGGGAACATTAGCGCTGCGGGTCGCTGGGCCGGTCGGCCGCCGGCTCGGCGGGCGCCGGCGGCGCGTCGGCCGCCGGCGCGGTCAGGATCACGCGGCACTCGGCCTTGCGCAGCACGTACTTCGTCGCCTCGCCGACGAAGTTGTCGAGCGGGCCGCCGGAGCCGCCCAGCAGCGCGCCGCCCCGCACGCGCGAGGGCTCCTCGGCGGCCAGCACGATCGCCTCCACCCCGCGCCGTCTCGCCTCGTTGACGATCCCCTGGCCGGCGCGGCGGGCGCGGATCATCGCCGTCTGCACGTGGACGCCCTCGTACTCCTCGCCGACCGCCTTGGCGCGCCGCAGCGCCTCCTGCGCCCGTCTGATCTGGGCCGGCGGCAGGCGCGCGTCGATCGGCAGCGCCATCGGCACCTCGAAGACCCAGATCGCCTCGATCACCGCGCCCTCCTCGTCGAGGTCGTCGCTGACCGTGCCGGCGAGCCGGCCGGCCGTCTGCACGATGTCGTCGTCGAGCGGCTTGCCGAAGATCGGCACGAGGATCGAGCCGAACTCCTCGCGGTCGCGCTTCTCGTGCATCAGCGCCTTCTCGGGGATCGTCACGCGCTTGAAGAGCGAGTTGCCGTCGGCACGGCGGTAGACGACGTACAGCACGATCCCGCCGAGCAGCCAGGCGAGGCCGACATAGCGCGCGCCGGTGTGCAGCACCAGCACGCTGAGCCAGCCGGCGGCAGAGAGGAAGGCGCCGAGCAGCGCCGGCAGCGGCACCGGCGTCCCTTTCCAGCGGATGTTGAACGGGACGCTGTAGGGCCGCCTGCGATCGGGCTCCTTGAAGCGCAGCTTGACGATCGCGAGGTGGGCGATCGTGAAGGCGATCAGCGCGCCGACGGCGTAGATCCCGACGAGGAAGTCGAGGTCGGCCGGGATCACGAGCGCGGCGGCGATCAGCGCCGCGAGCGCGATCAGCACATACGGCGTGCCGAACCTGGAGTGCAGCCGCCCGAGCCGGCTGGGGATCTGGCGGTTGGTCGCGAGCGCGTAGGAGAGCCGCGAGGTCCCGAGCATCGCGCCGTTGCAGGCGGCGATCAGGGCGGTCACGGCGGCGAGCGCGACCAGCGGCTGCAGCACGTTCGACAGCCACGTCGGGTCGAAGCCGTCGGCGATCCCCAGCAGCGGCGCCTCGATGTCGCGCGTGGTGAAGGCGTCGGCGCCGTCGGCGACCGGCAGCGCGCTGACGGCGACGACCGCGATCCCGACGTAGACGAGCACGATCGACGCCGAGCCGGGCCCGACGAGCTGCTTGAGCCCCTTGCGCCGGACACCGCTCGCCTCGCCGGCGAGGCTGGCGGCCGCCTCCAGGCCGGTGAAGGCGATCGTCGCGATCGTGAGCGCGAAGATGACGTCGTCCCACGCCGGCGAGCTGCCGAAGTCGATCGTGTCGAGCGCGGCGCTGGGGTCGACGACGAGGATCAGGCCGAGCACGATCACCAGCAGCTGCACGCCGAGGTCGGCGACGGCGACGAGCACCTGCCGCTGCAGCTGCCGGATCGTCACGCCGCTGACGTTCCAGACGGCGACCGCGGCGATGATCGCGATCGCGACGACGACCTCCAGCGCGCCATGCCCGAGCGGATCCCAGAACTCGGCCATGTAGTTGGTCGTCGTGAAGGCCGTGACGGCGATCAGGATCGAGTAGTCGAGCAGGATCGACCAGCCGGCGATGAAGCTGACCAGCTCGTTGAAGGCGTAGCGCGCGAAGACCGACGAGCCGCCGCGCTCGCGGTGCAGCGCCGCGCCCTCGACGTAGGTCATCGAGCTGAGCGCGAAGAACAGCCCGGCGACGAGGAAGACGACGGGCGTGAGCCCCAGCGCCCGGTGCGCGACGACGCCGAGCGCGAAGTAGACCGAGCTGACCGAGGTCGTGTAGACGAGCGCGAACAGCGCCCGCGAGCTGAGCGAGCGCGACCCGTCCGGGGTCGGGTCGGCGACGTGCTTCTCCATCACCGCCCCTTCCGCGCGAGCGCGAAGCGGCCGGCGCCGGCGGCGAGGAACAGCACGCCGAGGATCACGCCCAGCGAGGCGATGCCGCCGCCTTCGGTGAGCGTGCGCACGAGCAGCACGATCCCGATCACGACCATGATCGCCGACATCACCTGCGTCGTCGTGCGGTGGATGTTCCGCGGCGCCGGCATCGAACTCAGACCGCCTGCGCCGCTTCGCGCGTCGCGGTGCGGCGTCTGCCGCGACCGGACTCGATGATCACGCGGCAGGGCCGCTCGGCCAGGACGGTCTCCAGCGTGCGGCCGAAGATCGACCCGCCGCCGGCGCGCACCGGCAGCGGCATCACGATCGCGCGCGCCTGGATCGCGCGCGCCTCGTCGACGATCCGGCGGCCGGCCTGGCCCGGCCGGACCTTCTCCCAGTGCCCGGTCACGCGGCGGCCGCCCTGCACCTTCGCCTGCTCGATGATCGACTGCGCCGCCAGCTCCTGATCGGGCATCGCGGCGTTGATCGGGCTGGTCGCGGGGACGGTGATCGTGACGATCACATGGATGCCGCGATGTCTGCGCGCGGCCAGCTTGATCGCGGTCGCGAGCACGTCGGAGACGTACTCGCGCTCGTCGAAGGCGACCAGCACCGACTCGTACTCGGCCTCGTGGTCGATCACCGGCTTGGGGACCGCGACGCGCGTCGTCGTCGTGAGGTCGAGCCCCTGGTGGCGGCGGAAGAGGACGAAGACGCCGATGCCGATCACCAGCCACGTCAAGCCGACGATCGCGACGTCGAGGTAGAGCGCCGTCACGACGCACCAGGAGAGCGCGGTGAACATGCCGCCGAAGACGGCGAACAGCGGGATGTCCTTGCCCCGCCATCTGAGGTTGAACGGCCCGCGGTAGGGCCGTTCGGCGTCCGGATACTTGATCCGCAATCGCACCACGGCGGCGTGCGCGATCGTGAACGACAGCATCGCGCCGAAGGCGTAGAGGTTGCCGAGGAAGCCGGCCTGGCCGGGGATCATCGCGATGCAGGCGACGACCGAGAAGAGGATGATCCCGATCCACGGGGTGCGGAACTTCGGGTGCAGCTCGCGCAGCTTGTCCGGCAGCTGGCGGTGGACGCCCATCGAGTAGGTCAGGCGCGAGACGCCGATGATGCCGGCGTTGGTGGCGAGGAAGAGGATCGTCGCCGCCAGCAGGCCGACGTAGATCTCGGCGCCGTGCTGCAGCGGGCCGAGGTTCATGTGCTCGACGATCCCCAGCACGGGGTCGCCGGCGAAGCCGCCCTCGTCCTCCGGCAGGCCGAGCAGCGTCGTGCACTTGCCGTCGGCGTCGCAGCTGACCGGCAGCGCCGAGAGCGCGATCGCCGGCAGCAGCGCGTAGATCGCGAAGACGGCGATCACGACGCGGTTGATCGCCTTCGGGATCGATCTTCTCTCGTCCTTCGCCTCCTCGGCCATGTTCGAGATCGTCTCGATGCCGGTGTAGGCGATCATCGCGACCGGGATCGCGACGATGAACTTGTCCCACGTCGGAGCGATCCCCCACTGCACGTTGTCGATCAGCGTGTCCGGGCTGAAGACGAGCACGAGCCCGAGCGCGACCAGCAGCAGCTGCGTGGCGAAGTCGACGACCGCGAGCGTGATGTTGAGCCCGGCCGTCTCCTTCGCGCCGAAGACGTTCAGCGCCGCCAGCAGGGCGACGACGATGCAGCCGCCGATCACGTCGCCGGGGGCGTGGCGCAGCGGCTCCCAGAACAACGACCCGATGTAGTGCGGCACGAAGAAGGCCGAGATCGAGATCGTGATCGTGTAGTTGAGCATCTGGCCCCACGCGGCGAAGAACGACCAGAACTCGTTGAAGGCGCGGCGCGCGAAGCTGGAGGAGCCGCCCGCCTCGGGGTACATCGCGGTCGCCTCGGCGTAGGTCGAGGCGGTCAGGAAGAAGATCACGCCCGCGATCACGAAGACGATCGGCGTCAGGCCGAGCGCGAACGACGCGACGAGGCCCAGCGCGTAGTAGATCGACGAGCCGACGTTGCCGTAGGCGGTCGAGAAGAGAGCGTTGACCCCGAGCACGCGCTCGAGGCCGTGGAGGCGACGTTGGGCCATCTGGTGAGAGGTGGTGCGTTCCCTGCTGAACGGATGCTAGACCCGTGCGGGCCTCTCCGTGACGGTCGCCTCGTCCTCCTCGAGGACCGGGGCTGGTGGCGGCGTCAGCGCCGCCGCGACGATCACGAGCGCGAACGCCAACAGCCGCACCGCGACGCCGAGCGGGTCGCCGGGCATCGGCTCGCCGAAGACGATCGGGCCTGAGGCGATCGTCGTCAGATTCGCGGCGGCGCTGGTGACCGCGATCACCGGCACCGCGTCGCCGAGCTGGAGCGACTTCGCCGAGACGAGCAGGCCCGCCAGCGATGCGATCAGGATCACCAGGCTGAGCGGGTGGAAGACCGTCAGCAGGAAGCCGTCGTGGTCGAGATGGCCGCTCAGGGCCTTGATCGAGGTGTCCGAGGCCGCCCACAGCAGGCCGGCGGAGAGCGCGAAGCCGGCCGCGAGGCGGTTGCCTCTCCCCTTCCCGCGCGCGGCCACCACGGCGGCCGCGATCCCGGCGAGCGACAGCACCCCGACGTACAGCAGCAGCGTCCCGGTCGCGTAGTCGGAGTGGGCTTCGTCGCCGCCTCCCTCCATCGTGGCGGCGAGGAAGGCGAGCCCAGCCGCCATCAGCGCGACGCCGAGCCACTCGCGGCGCGAGACGCGCTGGCCGAACAGCTTGTCGGCGAGCACGGTCAGGAAGACGAGGCCGCCGGCGATCACCGACTGCACGAGCGTGATCGGCGCCAGCGCCAGCGCGCCGACGTGGAAGAACCAGCCGCCGAGCGCGACGAGGATGCCGATCGTGTACCAACCCGATCTGAACAGCACGATCGTGCTGTGCAGCGGCCGCTTCCAGTCGACCTCGGGCGCCAGCTGCGCGCCGCGGTGCTTGTAGAGGAAGCCGAGGACGCTCGCGAGCGCGGTCGCGAGCGAGAGCAGCAGGCCGAGTTGGACGGAGAAGCTCACGAGCGGCTCGCCAATGTAGCGGGATCAGGGGTTCAGCAGCCCGCCGAGCAGGCTCGTGACCGAGCGCGGATCGACGCCGTGGCGCTCCTCGAAGCGCTTCGCCGACTGCTCGTCGGCGAGTGCCAGCACCAGCTCCTCGCGGCTGACTCTCAGGCGGCAGGCGCCGGCATCGACGACTTCCAGCGCGCGATCCTGGAGGAAGCCGGTGAGGCCGCCGGAGTCGGGCAGGTCGCGGTCGCCGCAGGGATCGCCGATCGCGACCGGTTCCGGCGCGATCGACGCGTGCGCGGCGGCATAGGCCGGTGGCGCGGCGAGCGCGAGCAGCGTGAGCAGCAGGAGCGGGCTGGCCGCCCGCCCGCCCTTCCCATGAGGGCTGCGATCGGCCAGCAGCGCCAGCGCCGCCAGCAGCGCGAGCGCGCCGGCGATCAGGAAGGCCGGCCGGAAGGCCTCGCCGACCGCCGTCACGATCACCTCGTCGGCGCGCTCGGAGAGCTGGTCGTAGACCTCGCGATCGTCGCCGTCGAACATCTCCGCGTTGGCGGCGAGCGCCGCGTCGAGGCCGGCGCGCGGCTGCTCGGCATCGACACCGGAGAGCAGCTTCGGCGCCAGCTCCAGCTTGTCCTGCGGCGGCAGCTTCGCGTCGAGCACGAGCGCGACGCCGCGCTCCTTCGCGCGCTCGGTCGTGCTGTCGAGCTGGCTGGCGATCAGCGGCGCGACGGCGATCAGCACGACGGCGATGCCGACGTGCCGGATCGTCAGCAGCCAGGCGGCGTCGTGCGGCGTGCGCTCGGGCAGCAGCTCGCCGGCGAAGGCCGGCAGCGCCATCCCCATGCCGATCCCGGCGAGCGCCTGCGGCACGAAGGTCCAGGCGACGTTGGCGTCGGGCAGCCACGCGAGCGCGAGCACGCCGCCGCCGACGAGCACCGAGCCGGCCGCGGCGCGCTGGCGCGGCGGCCCACCGAAGCGGCTGCCGAGCAGCGCCGCGAGCGGCAGGATCGTGACGGTCGCGGCCGCCGCCAGCGGCGAGATCGCCCAGCCGGCGATCAGCAGCAGCACGAGCAGGAACAGCACCGCCGTCAGCGCCGCCGACAGCAGCGCCAGCGCGAGCGCCGGCAGGATGCGGATCGGCGCGGTGACGTGAGCGTCATCGACGACTTCGTGGACGGCCGTACCGGTCGGGCCGGTGGAATCGGCGCCAGCCGATTTCACCGTCCGCGGCCCACTCAGCGCCGCCAGCGCCGCGACCGCCGCCAGCGGCACCTGCACGATGAAGATCGCGCGCCAGTCGAACGCCTCCGTCAGCGCGCCGCCGAGCGCCGGGCCGATCGCGCTCGACAGCACCGCGGCGCCGAGCCAGTGGCGGCGGCCGGCCGGCGCGCCGCCGTCGATCAGCGCGAAGGCGGCGACCAGGCCGGCAGCGCCGCCGAGCGCCTGCACCCCGCGCGCGATCAGCAGCGGCGTCAGCGCGTCTGCGCCGGCGCAGACGGCCGAGGCGAGGCCGAACACGACGAAGCCGGCGGCGCCGAGCGCCGGCGGCCCGATTCGCCGCATCAGCCGCTCGGCCGGCAGCAGCGCGGCCGCCAGCACGAGCGTGTAGACGGCGATCACCGCCGCGACGCCTTCCACGGTCGTGTCGAGCTGCGTCAGCAGCTCAGGCAGCGCGAGCGTCACGATCGACGCGTCGGCGAGCACGAGTCCCGCAGCGGCGGTCACCAGCCAGAGGCGCAGCTTCATGGTGTGATGTCTACTCCACCAGCGCCTTCGCGCCTACCCCGGCCCGCCCCACGCGATGGTGGGGTCAGCCCCCTTGCCGCGCGTCGGCGATTCGCCACGCGTCGGCCTTGCCGACATGCGACAGGTGCTCGGCCATCGCCGCCTCGGCCGCCTGCGGGTCGCGCGCGGCGACTGCCTCGACGATCCGCCGGTGCTCCTCCAGCGCCCCTTCAGCGCGCCCGCGGAACCGTCTCGGGTCGGCGACGTGCTCGCTGTGCAGCCCCTGGATCGAGGCGAGCACGCGGCGCAGCAGCCCGTTGCCCGACGCGGCCGCGAGCGCCAGGTGCAGCTCGGTGTCGCACCAGCGCACGGTGTCGTTGTCGGGCGGGTCGGCGTGCGTGGCCCGCTCCATCCGCTCGACGAGGCCGCGCAGCGTCGCGATCGCCTCCGCGTCGGCGTGCTCGGCGGCCCAGCGCGCCGAGGCCGGCTCCAGCAGCTGCCGCACGGCGAACAGCTCGTCGAACGCGATCCGCTGGCGCAGCAGCGCCGACGTCAGCTCGTCGACGGTCGCCTCGACGTCGCGCACCGCGACGTACATCCCCTGGCGGCCGCGCACGTCGACCAGTCCCTGCGTCGAGAGCGTGCGGATCGCCTCGCGGATCGGGACGCGGCTGACGCCGAGCCGCTCAGCCAGCTCGCGCTCGGTCGGCAGCCGCTCACCGGGCGCGATCGCGCCGGTCTCGATCAGCTCGCGCACGTGGCGCTCGATCCGCCCGCGCAGCGATCCGTCGTCCACCCCCGCCGTCACGCCGCTCATCGCCGCAACGATAGAAGACGAACGGGCGGCCTGGGGCCGCCCGTTCAACGCGTCGTTCTCTCCTCCGACGACTGTGTGACGAAGGTTACACAATCAGCGGGATGATCAGGATCGCGACGATGTTGGCGACCTTGATCATCGGGTTGATCGCCGGCCCGGCGGTGTCCTTGTAGGGATCGCCGACGGTGTCGCCGGTGACCGCCGCGGCATGCGCCTCCGAGCCCTTGCCGCCGAAGGCGCCGTCCTCGATCAGCTTCTTCGCGTTGTCCCACGCGCCGCCGCCCGACGTCATCGAGACGGCCATGAAGAGGCCGACGACGATCACGCCGATCAGCAGTCCGCCGAGCGCCTCGACCGACAGCAGGCCGACGACCAGCGTCACGACGATCGGGATCAGCGACGGGATGATCATCTCGCGCTGCGCCGATCTCGTGACGATGTCGACGCAGGTGCCGTACTCGGGCTCCTGCGTGCCGTCCATGATCCCCGGCCGCTCGCGGAACTGGCGGCGGACCTCCTCGACGACGGCGCCGCCGGCGCGGCCGACCGCCTCCATCGAGAGCGCGGCGAAGAGGTAGACCATCATGCCGCCGATCAGCAGCCCGATCAGGACTGCCGGATCGCTGATCAGGAACGTGACGGGATCGCCCCCGCCCGCGATCAGCTCCTCGTTGAGCTCGAACTCGAAGGCGCGGAAGAGCACGAGCGCGGCGAGCACCGCCGAGCCGATCGCGAAGCCCTTCGTGACGGCCTTCGTCGTGTTGCCGACGGCGTCGAGCGGGTCGGTGACGTTGCGGACCTCCTCCGGCAGCTCGGCCATCTCGGCGATGCCGCCGGCGTTGTCGGTGATCGGCCCGAAGGCGTCGAGCGCGACGATCAGGCCGGTCAGCGACAGCATCGCCATCACGGAGACGCCGATGCCGTAGATGCCGGCGAGGTCGTTGGCCCAGAGGATGCCGAGCGCGAGCACGATCGCGGGCGCCGCCGTCGACTGGAAGCCCTGCGCGAGGCCCTGGATGATGTTCGTCGCGTGCCCGGTCTCCGACGCTCTCGCCGTCGATCTGACGGGCGCGAAGCGCGTCGAGGTGTAGTAGTCGGTGATGACGAACAGCAGGCCGGTGATTGCGAGGCCGATCAGCGAGCAGATGTAGAAGTCGCCGACGCTGGGAGCGTCCCCGGAGCCGCCGACCACTCGTGTCGTGACGCCGTCCATCATCCAGTGCGTCACCGGGAAGAAGGCGATCGCGGCGATCACGGCCGACGCTATGAGCCCCTTGTAGAGCGCGTTCTCGACGTTGCCGCTGGCCGAGCGGACGAAGAAGGTGCCGATGATCGAGGCGATGATCGAGACGCCGCCGAGCACGAGCGGGTAGATCGCGACCGCGCTCGACTCCTGGAAGGTGAGGACGCCGAGCAGCATCACCGCGACGGCCGTCACCGCGTAGGTCTCGAACAGGTCGGCCGCCATGCCGGCGCAGTCGCCGACGTTGTCGCCGACGTTGTCGGCGATCACGGCCGGGTTGCGCGGGTCGTCCTCCGGGATGCCGGCCTCGATCTTGCCGACGAGGTCGGCGCCGACGTCGGCGCCCTTCGTGAAGATGCCGCCGCCGAGACGGGCGAAGACGGAGATCAGCGAGCCGCCGAAGCCGAGCCCGATCAGCGCGTCGATCGCCTCCTTCGGTCTCTGATCGACCCACGAGGTGAGGATCCCGTAGTACGCCGCGACGCCGACGAGCGCGAGCCCGACGACGAGCATGCCGGTGATCGCGCCGCCGCGGAAGGCGACGCTCAGCGCCTTCGGAACGCCCTCGCGGGCCGCTTCCGCGACGCGCGCGTTCGCGCGCACCGAGACGTTCATGCCGATGTAGCCGGCCGCGGCCGACGACAGGCCGCCGATCGCGAAGCCGATCGCGACCCAGATGTCCTGGATGAAGATGAGTGCGACGAACAGCAGGATGCCGACGGCGGCGATCGTCGAGTACTGGCGGTTGAGGTACGCGCGGGCGCCCTCTTGCACGGCTGCGGAGATCGCGCGCATCCGCTCGTTGCCGGGCGAGAGCGCGAGCAGCGATCTCGCCGTGACGGCTCCGTAGACGAGCGCGCAGGCAGCGCAGGCAAGAGCGACCAAGACGCCGTGGTCGGTCAGAAAGCTGGACAAGACTTCGATCCTCCAGATTCCGTTGAACGACGACGACGCGCCAGGAGGCGCGCCGACACCAGCGTTGGGGCCGCGGCTACACGAGGCTCTCCACGGACCTCAATTGAAGCGTTGGCGAGCCTATCGCAGCGCGGGGACGCGCCGTCAAGGTTCTTGCGTAATGCGCGGGTCTACTGACCCGGGACCCACAGGCGGCCGCTGCTCTGCGCGGAGCCCGGGCCGGCCGGTCTCTGCGGCGGCTGCGGCGCGGCGCCGGCACCGGGGCCCGGCGCGGCCTCCGACGGCGGCTGGGGCGAGGCGGCGCCTCCGCCCTCCTGCTCGGCAGCCTGCACGTAGACCATCTGCAGCTGCGACAGCGCGTCCTTGATCGGTCTCGCCTGCTCGGGGCCGGCGATCAGCTCGACGAGCGGCAGCAGCGCGCGCACGCCCTCGATCCCGACGCGGACCTGGTCGAGGTCGCGCTCTTGCTCGGTGCCGGGCATCATGCCGGCGCGCATGATCGCGACGTTGAGGATCGAGAGGGCCGACTCGAGCACGACCTGCTCGACGCGGACCTTCTTCAGCTCCTCCTGGAGGGCAGCCTGCATCTCGGCCTCGGTCGGCTGCTGCTGCGGATCCTCGGTGCTCACACGATCGCCTCCTCGGCGTAGGTCTCGCGGGTGGCGCGGACGGTTGCGGCGTAGACCTCTTCGATGCCCGCTCCGGCGTCGATCATGCGCCGCTGGCGCTGCGCGCCGTTGAGCTCGGGCAGGACGACGTCGATCCCCAGCTCGCCGCGCATCGGCGCCGTCCAGCTCAGCAGCCGCTCCAGCGCGGCCTGGCCGGGGAACTCGACGGCGCGCTCGAGGTCGATCAGCGGGCCGTCGAGGCCGCGTCGGATCGCGCGCCACATGTTCTCCTCGATCAGCCGCGGCGCGGGGTCGGCGAACGGCACGCCCTCCTCCACGTCGCGCGCCGCCTGCGCGACGCAGGCGACGATCAGCGAGGCGAGCGCGTCGGACTCGGCGGCCGTCGACTGCGCGTCGCAGATCCGCACCTCGACGGTGCCGTAGGAGAGGTGCGGGCGGATCGACCACCACACCTGCGTGTACTCGACGATCGAGTTGGTGCGGAGGAGGAAGTCGAGGTAGTCGCGGAAGCCGGCCCAGGAGCCGAAGGCGTCGGGCACGCCGCAGCGCGGGAACGACTTCGTGAACGTCTGCGTGCGCGCGGTGTGGAGGCCGGAGTCGCGCCCGTCGACGTACGGCGAGTTGGCCGAGATCGCCAGCAGCAGCGGCAGCACCGGCCGCAGCCGGTCGCAGACCTGGACGGCCCGGTCGGCGCCTCTGACGCCGACGTGGACGTGCAGCGAGAAGGTGTTGTTGCGCCACGCGACGTACTTCAGCCCGTCCTCGACGCGGTGATAGTGCTCCGTGTCGATGATGCGCTGGTCGCGGTAGTCGCTGAAGGGGTGCGTGCCGGTCGCGCCGAGCGCGATCCCCTGCGCCTGCGCGAGCGCGAACAGGCGCTTGCGGTGCTCGCGCTGTCTGACGAGCGCCTCGGCGAGGTCGCCGCCGCGCATCGAGCGGATCTCGATCTCGGAGGAGATCAGCTCGCCGGCGATCGACTCCGACAGCAGCGCGTCGTCCTGCGCCGCGTCGCGCAGCTCCTCGAAGCGCGGCGCCAGTGCGAGCGTGCCGGGGTCGAGGACGGCGAACTCCTCCTCCAGACCGACGGTGAAGTCGGTCGAGTGCTCGAAGGCCCGGAGGGCGTTGTCGAAGTCGATGCTCATGCGTTGGAAGGCCGCAGGATGCCGGGCTGCGGTCTGCCTCAGGTGAGGTAGAAGTAGAGCGCGTAGAGCAGGTCGACCGCCGGGCTGGAGGTGTGGACGGTCACCTCCGGCGGGACCTGCAGCAGCGCCTCGGAGTAGTTGAAGATGATCTTCACACCGGCCGTGACGAGGTCGTCGGCGAGGCTCTGGGCCGCGGCGGTCGGGACGGCCAGCACGGCGACGACGATGTCCTCCTCGTCGACTATCGACTTGAGGTCGTGCGCCTGGCGGACCTGGTGGGTTCCGACCGTCTCTCCGACCTTCGACGGGTCGTTGTCGAAGATCGCGACGACGCGGAAGCCGTGGTCGGCGAAGATGTCCGAGCTGGCGATCGCGCGGCCGAGATGGCCGGCGCCGAAGAGCGCGATGTTGTGCTGGCCCGAGGTGCGCAGGATCTTGCGGATCTGCGAGACGAGCGAGTCGACGTTGTAGCCGACGCCGCGCTTGCCGAACTTGCCGAAGCCCGACAGATCGCGCCGGATCTGCGTCGAGTTGACGTGCGTGTAGTCCGACAGCTCCTGGGAGGAGATCGTCTCCTTCCCCATCTTCTTCGCCTGCGTCAGCACCTGCAGGTAGCGCGAGAGACGAGCCGCGACGCCGAGCGTCAGCTTGTCCCCCACCTTCCCGAACGGGGTCTCGGCGTCGTTCTCGATCATGGAGCTCATCGCACCCCACTGTACCGGCGCGCGCCCCGGACCCGCCGCGCGACTCTCATCCCGCCAGCCGGCGACGCAGCTCGTCCTCGTCGACGAAGAACTCGAACAGCTCCTCGCCGTCGAGCGCGACGACCGGAATGCGCTCCAGATATTTGCGGTGCAGCGCGTCGTCCTGCTCGATGTCGCGCTCGTCGAGCGCGAACGGCAGCTCCGCGCGGATCCGCTCCAGGATCGTCCGGGCGTCGTCGCACAGATGGCAGCCGGGACGGCTGTAGAAGACGACCGTCGGCGTCACAGCCCGCGCTCGCCTGTCGCGAAGGCGTCGAGCGTCAGGTAGTCGGGGAAGGCGACGGGATCGAGGAAGCGCGCCGCGGAGGCGATCATCGCGGCGTTGTCGGTGCACAGCTCGCGCGGCGGGACGTGGAGGTCGGGCGCCAGCTCGCGCATCCGCTCGCGCAGCGGGCCGTTGGCGGCGACGCCGCCGCCGAGCGCGAGCCGCTCGATCCCGGTCTGCGCGCGGGCGCGCTCGACGCGGCGCGCGAGCGTCTCGACGATCGCGCGCTGATAGGAGGCGGCGAGGTCGGCGCGGCGCTCCCGAGCCCCTTCCTCCCCCAGCTCGCGCGTCTTGTACAGCAGCGCGGTCTTGAGGCCGGAGAAGGAGAAGTCGAGCCCCGCCACCTGTGCCGCGACGGGGAATGCGAAGGCGGTCGGGTCGCCGTCGGCGGCGAGCCGCTGCAGCGCCGGCCCGCCCGGGTAGCCGAGCCCGAGCAGCCGGGCGCCCTTGTCGAACGCCTCGCCGGCGGCGTCGTCGAGCGTCGAGCCGAGCACCTCGATCGAGCCGCTTCTGCCCCAGCTGGCGCCGTGGTCCTTGACGTGCGCCAGCAGCGTGTGGCCGCCGCTGGCGATCAGGATCAGGAACGGCGGCTCGATCGGGTCCGGTCTCAGGAACGAGGCGGCGACGTGGCCGTGCAGGTGGTCGACGGGGATCAGCGGGAGTCCGTGCGCGGCGGCGAGCGCCTTCGCCGTCGCGACGCCGACCAGCAGCGCTCCGACCAGCCCCGGCCCCTGCGTGACGGCGACGGCGTCGACCTCGGGCAGCGTCGTGCCGGCCTGCGCGAGCGCGTCCTCGACGACCGTCTCGACCAGCTCCAGATGGTGGCGCGAGGCGACCTCGGGCACGACCCCGCCGTAGCGGTCGTGAACCCCTTGGGAGGAGATCACGTTGCTGCGGATCTCGCCGTCGCGCGTGACGACCGCCGCGCAGGTGTCGTCGCAGCTCGTCTCGAGCGCCAGAATGGTGCCGGGGGCCATCAGAGAGCCACGTTCGGGATGTCGTCCATGCGGCCGTCGAGCGTCGCCGGGGTGCGCCACATCACGAGCGCGTCCTCGCCGTTGTCCTGGTAGTAGCGGCGCCGGCGGCCGGCCGAGAGGAAGCCGAACTGCTCATAGAGGGCGATCGCGCCGTCGTTGGAGGGCCGCACCTCCAGCGTTATCTGCGCGCCGTCGTTGCCGCCGACGCGCTCGATCAGGTCTCTCAGCAGCGCCGAGGCGACCCCCTGGCGACGGGCCGCGGGGTCGACGGCGATGTTCATGATGTGCCAGACGGTGTCGTAGCGCGAGCAGATCAGGTGGCCGACGAGCTCGCCGTCGCGCAGCGCCGCGAGACAGACGCCGGAGGCCTTCGACAGCTCCAGCACGAACATCGCCAGCGACCACGGCGTCGGGAAGGCGCGCCGCTCCAGCGCGATCACGTGCGGAAGGTCGGCATAGGTCAGCCGGCGGATCTTCAGCGGGGTCGACGTGGCGGTCACGATGTGCTCAAGGCCCGGCGGTCCGGCGGCGCAGCGCCAGCTCGGCGTCGGGAAGTCGGATGTAGGCCGGAAGGACCTCGTCACGAGCGTGCGGCGGCGTCGCCGCGGCGAGCCGGCAGTGCGCTGCCGCGTCGACGCGATGGTCCGGCGAACCGTCCGCCGGAACCATGACCCCGGCCGCTTCCAGCTGTTCCCGAAATCGTAGCGCCCCATCCCCGACCGCCAGCGAGCGCGGCGGCAGCTGCGCGACGGCGGCGACGAGCGCCTCCGGCGTCAGCGCGGCCGGCGCCAGCAGCGGCTGGGCTGACGCGTCGGCGGCGGCGGAGGCGGGCCAGGCGGCGGCGAACGCCTCGCCGCGGCGAGCGTCGAGGACGGCCACCACCACATCGGTGTCTGCAGGGACGGCGTTCGACGCCAGCGCGTGCAGCGTCGAGACCCCCACCAGCGGCAGCTCGTGCGCCTGTGCCAGCGCGCGCGCCGTCGCGACGCCGATCCGCAGCCCCGTGAAGGTGCCGGGGCCGACGCCGACGGCGAGCCGCTCGAGCTGCGCGAAGCCGATCCCCGCCTCCTCCAGCAGCTCGACGGCGAACTTCAGCAGCAGCGTCTGGTGGCCGGGCCGCTCGCCGGGGCCGGGATCGTGGCGCCGCCCGAGCGTGCGGCCGTCGGGCAGCGCGAGCGCGACGGTCGTCGACGGCGTCGCGGTGTCGAAGGCGAGGATCGTCATCTGCCCACCAATCGTCGCGCACGCGGCGCGACGGCGTCGCGCGGCGGCGCGCCCGCGCCCCGGCCGCAGCCCGTGGAGGGCGTCGCGCGGGCGCTCAGGCCGGCGCGACCGTGATCGTCCGCCGGTCGCCGCCGGCGTGCTCCAGCCGCACCCGCGCCGCGACGGCCACGCCGGCCTCGGCGAGCGCCGCCTCGGCGATCTCCGGCCACTCGACGAACGTGATCCGCTCGGGCCCGATGTAGTCGGACAGCAGCGCGGGATCCTCGTCCTCCAGGCCGCCGAGGCGGTAGAGGTCGAGGTGGGAGACGCCGACGCGACCGTCGTAGCGGCGGCCGATCGTGAAGGTCGGGCTGGTGACGGCGCCGGTGACGCCGAGCGCCCGTGCCGCGCCGCGCACGAACGTCGTCTTGCCGGCGCCCAGCTCGCCGCTCAGCAGCACAACGTCGCCGGGCGCGAGCGCCGCCGCGACACGTGCCGCGAGCGCTTCCGTCTCGATCGGGCCGGCAGTCGCGTGGACGCCGGTCGGGAGCGGCTCGCGCCGCTCGCTCATCGCGGCCCGTCGACCGCCGGCTCGGCGCCGTCGAGGCGCAGGCGGAGGCCGCCGCCGACGAGCACCAGGCCGCTCCCGAGCAGGACGGTCAGCAGCAGCTCCGGCCCGGTCCGCGGCAGCGACCCCGACGGCGGCGTCGCGGTCGCCGTCGGCGCCTGCGCCAGCAGCTCCTCGGGGTCGCCGGCGTCGGCAAGCAGCGTCGCGGCGTCGCGCTGCGCCAGCGGCGTCTCGGTCAGCCTCGGCGCGTCGCGCGGGACCGGCGCCTCGCTCAGCGGCGCCGCCGCGGCGAGCAGCTCGGCCGGCGACTGCGCGGAGGCCGCCGACGGCAGCGCGACGGTGGCGGCGAGGGCGAGAGCGGCGATCTGGGCGGGGCGGCTGCGCATCAGGGCGCGGAACCATAACTACGCCGCCGTCGGACTGCGCTGTCGTTTTCCTGCAACGTGCGAACAAATCCCCGACGGCCCCGGTGCACGGTTAAGCTGACCATCCGTGCCAGACATGCCGACGACACCCGGCGGGGTTCCCGGCGGGCGTCGTTCCCGTCTGAGCGCCCTGCGCCAATCCGACCTCGCGAAGGCCGGCGGCCTCGCCGTGGCGATGATCGTCACGAACGTCGTCGCGCTCGGCACGACGGTCGTCTTCGCGCGCCTGCTCGACGACTACGGCTCGCTCGCGGCGCTCGTCTCCTACGTGCTGATCCTGTCGGTCGCGGGACAGGCGATCCAGGTCGCGACGGCCCGCGAGGCGGTGCTCGGGACGCTCGGCACCGGCCCCCAGCTGGCCGCGACGCTGCGCAGCTGGACGCGCGTGCTGCTGTTCGCCACGGCGATCTCGGCGGTCGTCTCGGTGCTGCTGCGGGCGCCGATCGCGGCCGCCGTCGGCGTCGACCAGGAGTGGGCGGCGGCCGCCGGGCTGCCGAGCGGCGTCCTGTGGCTGCTGCTGTCGATCCTGCGCGGCGCGCTGCAGGGACTCGGCGACTACCGCGCCGTCGGCGTCAGCATGATCGGCGAGCAGACCGTGCGACTGCTCGCAGGCGCGCTGCTGGCGGCGATCGGCCTCGACGTCACCGGCGCCTTCCTCGGCAGCACCGTCTCGTTCGCCGCGACCGCGGTCTGGTGCGGGCTGGAGCTCCGCCGCCGGCTCGCGCCCGTCGACGCCGGCAGCAGCACGCTCCACGCGGCGCTGCGACTGCGCGACCACGTCGCGCGCGCGTGGGCGCCGATCGCCGGGCTGATCGTGATCGCCGTGCTCCAGAACATCGACGTGATCGCCGCCAAGCACCGCTTCTCCGAGGACGTCGCCAGCTCCTACGGCGCGACCGCCGTCGCCGCGAAGGCGCTCGTGTGGGTCGCGATGGGCGTCGGCTTCTACCTCGTGCCGGAGACCTCCCGGCGCCATTCCCACGGCGAGGACACGCGTCCGGTGCTCGCGCGCTCGCTCGCGATCGTGCTCGTCTGCGCCGCGCCGGCGCTGCTGATCTTCGCCGCCGCCGGCGAGCCGCTGCTGCGAGCGGCCTTCGGCGCCGACCGCCTGCTCGCCGCCGACGCGCTGCTGCCGCTCGGCATCGCCTTCACGCTGCTCGCGCTCACCTACCTCGGGATCCAGTACCTGCTGGCGCTCCACAAGGTGCTCTTCCTCGTGCCGCTGGCGCTGATCGCGCTGGCCGAGCCGGTGCTGCTGATCGTCGCCGCGCCGAGCACGCCCGACGGCTTCGCGACCGTCGTGTTGGCCGTCCAGGCGGCCGCGGCGGCGATCTCGCTGGCGCTCGCGTTCAGCCGGCTGGGGGGACCCGATCGCGCTCGGCAACGAGTGCGGCGACCCGCTCGGCGGCAGCCCGCAGCCGCCGGAAGTACGCCGCCCGGCTGAGCGCCAGCTCGTCGGCGGCCTGCTCATGGCTGGCGGCGGGGTCGAGGTAGCCGCGCACGAGCACCCGCTCCAGCAGCCGCTCGTTCGGCGTCTCACCGAAGGCGCGCGCCGCCGCCTGCTCCAGCAGGGCTCGCACCGACGCTGCCCGCTCCTCCTGCGTGACGCCGGTCGCGAGCGGGCTCTCGGCGAGCTTGTGCGGCACGCCGAGGTTGCGCAGCGCGTCGCGCACGTCCTCCGCGCTGACGCCGCCCTCTCCGGCGAGGCCGGCGGCGGGCGCGGTGCCCGCAGGGCCGGCGGCACCGGCGGTGCCCGCGCCGGCGGCCGGCG
>NZ_JAWSTH010000033.1:0-57643 GCF_033542075.1 Conexibacter stalactiti | reverse complement strand
CCGGCGCCGCCCGCGCCGCGACGTCGACGACCACCGTCACTGACGCCCCGGCGAGCGCCGCGCCGACGACCAGCAGCGCGCCGACGAGCGGCACGCCGCCGCCCGGGACCGCGACCAGCCCCGCGGCGAGCGCGAGCAGGGCGAGCAGCCGGCGACGCAGCCGCACGGCGAGCGGCAGATCCGGCCGGCGCGGGGCGATCAGCAGGTCCCCGAGCACACCGCCGGCGAAGACGGCGGCGGTCGCGGGCCCCGCGAGCCCGTCGCTGCCGCGCTCCAGCACGGCCGCGACCCCGGCGACGGCGAGCGCGCCGTAGACGACGCCGAGCGCGGTCGAGACCGCGAGCGGCTGGAGGATCGGGCGCAGCGCAGGGGGCGCGAAGGGGCGCGGCGGGGTCGGCGCCGCGCGTGGCAGCTCGAACCGCCACGCCATCGCGACCGCGCCCGCGGAGCCGACGGCGACGAGCACCACGAGCGCGGCGGCCGGGCTCGTCGCGACGGCAACCGCGCCGGCGAGCAGCGGCCCGAGCGCGAAGGCGCCGTCCTGCAGCGCGGTGTCGGCGCCGAGCACGGCGGCGCGCGCGTCGGGCGCGACGCGGGCGCTGAGCGCCGCGCGCACCGCGACCGAGATCGACGGCGCCGAGAAGCCGAGCAGGAAGGCGGCCGCCGCGATCGCCGCGGTCGGGGCGGCGGCCGCGACGGTCGCCAGCAGCAGCGCGGTCACGCACGCGTGCAGGAGCGAGAGCGCGACGAAGCAGCGCAGGCCGCAGCGGTCGATCAGCCGGCCCTGCACCGGCCGCGTCAGCCCGACGCCGACCGACAGCGCCGCGACCGCCGCCCCGGCGCTTGCCAGCGACGCGCGGTCGTCCTCGACGAGCAGCAGCAGCGCGAGCCCGATGCCGCCGACGTGCAGGCGCGCGACCGCCGCGACCGCCAGCAACGGGGCGACGCCGGGGAGCGCGAGCGCGCCGCGGAGTCCAGCGCTGCGCTCGTCCGGCATCCCGACAGGATGACCCGCCGCCGGCAGCCGATCGAGATCGATCTGGTCTCGCCGATGTGCGCGAACGGGCATGCGCCGGGCGGGGGAGGGGCGCTACGGTCAGGCGGAATGGATCTGCTTCGGCACCTCCGGTACTTCGTCGCCGTCGCCCAGGAACTGCACTTCGGCCGCGCGGCCGACCGGCTGCACATGGCGCAATCGCCGCTGAGTCAGCGGATCCGCAGCCTCGAGCGCGAGTTCGGCGTGCAGCTGTTCGTGCGCAGCTCGCGGCAGGTCGCGCTGACCCCCGCGGGACGGGTGCTGCTCGACGAGGCGCCGCGGCTGCTCGCCGCCGCCGACGAGGTCAGGGCGCTGATGCACCGCGTCCGCGACGGCGGCCTCGGCGAGCTGCGCACCGGCATGCCGCCCGACTTCGACGCGCGCCTGGTCGCGGGCGTGCTCGCCAGCTTCCGCGCGGCCTGCCCGGAGGTCCGGCTCGACATCCAGCAGGCGCTCGCCGCCGAGCAGGAGCAGGCGCTCGCGACCGGCGCGATCGACGTCGGGCTGGTCTGGCATCCGCTCGGCGCGCGCGGGCTCGTCACCGGTCCCGTGCTGGAGAAGCCGCTGGGCGTCGTGCTGCCGGCCGACAGCGACCTCGCCGCGCACGAGCAGGTCGACCTCGGCGACCTGCGCGACCGCGCGCTCGTGATGTTCCCGCGCGAGGCGGGCCCGGCGGCGTACGACGAGGTGCTCGGCACCTGCCGCGCCTACGGCTTCGTGCCGGCCGACGTGCTGCACGCGCACCAGCGCGAGTTCGGCGTCGGGCTGGTGATGGCGGGCGATGCGATCGCGTTCGCCTTCGACGGCGAGCAGGCGGTCGAGGAGGTCGTCTGGCGGCCGCTGTGGGGCAGCCCGCTGCGGATGCGGCTCTCGACGGCGTGGCGCGATCGTGCCGACGGCCGCACCGTCGACGCGTTCACGCGCGCGGTCGTGACGACGCTGCGCGACGAGGGCGGCTGGGTCGAGAGCCGCGCGGCGCCGGCGCGACAGCACGACGCGAGCGTCCGCCGGCCGTCCTCGGGGGTGCTGTCGTGAGCGGGTCCTCGGAGCGGGTGCGCGCCGCCGAGCAGGCCAGGCGCGCCTTCGAGCGCGCGGGCGCGACCGGGCACCTGCACGTCGTCGACGTCGACCGCGGCGTGGACGGCGTCGAGCTGGAGGCCGGCGCCCCGGTCGCGATGGCGTCGGTCTTCAAGCTGCCGCTGCTCGTCGCGCTCTTCCAGCAGGCCGACGCCGGCGCGCTCGACCTGCGCGAGCGGCTGACGGTGACCGGAGACGGCGCCGGACTCACGGGGATCTCGCAGATGCACGACCCGGTCGAGATGTCGCTGCGCGATCTCGCGCTCGCGATGATGAGCGTCAGCGACTGCACGGCCGCCGACGCGCTCTACGACCGCGTCGGCCAGCCGGCCGTGCAGGAGGGACTGCGCCGGCTCGGGCTCGCGTCGACCACCGTCGAGGGCTGCTGCCGCGACATGTTCGCCGCGATCGAGCAGGGGACCGCGGCGCCGGCGCAGACGACGCCGCGCGACATGACGCGTCTGCTGAGCGCGATCTGGACCGACGCGGCGGCGTCGCCGGAGGCCTGCGCCACGATGCGCCGCCTGCTGCAGCTGCAGGTGTGGCCGCATCGGCTCGCATCCGGCTTCCCGTCCGACGACGTCACCGTCGGCGGGAAGACCGGCACGCTGCCCGGCATCCGCAACGAGGTCGGCGTGGTCGAGTACCCCGACGGCACCCGCTACGCCGCCGCCGTCTTCACGGTGACCGCCGACGCGCCCGCGACGCTGCCGGAGGTTGACGCCTCGATCGGCACCGCGGCGCGCATCTGCATCGACGCGCTGCGGGCGTAGCCGCAGCTCCCCCGTCAGGCGTCGACCGACGCGGCCAGGCGCGTCGCGACCACTCGGGCGTCGGCGACCAGCGCGGGCGGGTCGAGGACGTTGATCTCCAGGTCGAGCAGCGTCATCCAGACGAGGAACTGCCGCGACCAGCGGCCGTTGGAGGTCACGACGCAGGTGCCGCCGCCCGGCTCGGGCGTCACCGTGGCGTAGCGCGCGGGCACGCGCGGGGAGACCTCGGCGGCCGGGGCGTGGACGCGCACCCGTCCGGGCACCGCGGGCGACTCGCCGCGCAGGTTCAACGAGGTCTCCACGAAGGCCGCGGGGTCGCCGCCGGGGACCGTGCGACGGGGAGCGCGACCGCTGGGGGAGGGCGTCCCGGCGATCCGGTCGACGCGGAAGGTGCGCCAGTCGTCGCGGTCGAGGTCGAACGCGACGAGGTACCAGCGCGCGCCGGAGTGCACCAGCGCGCACGGCTCGGCGTGGCGACGCGACGCGCGGCCGTCCGGGGTCCCGTAGGCGAAGCGCAGGCCGACGGCGTCACGGCAGGCGCCGGCGAGCACCGCGAGCAGGTCTGCGTCGATCGGCGGCGCGTCGGCGCCGAAGGCCGAGGTGGCGTCGCCGAGCGCGCGCACGCGCCGGCGCAGATGCCCGGGCAGCAGCTGTTCGAGCTTCGCGAGCGCCCGCAGCGCCGTCTCCTCGGTGCCGCTGATCGAGCCCGACGCCGCCGAGCGCAGCCCGACCGCGACGGCGACGGCCTCGGCGTCGTCGAGCAGCAGCGGGGGGAGATGCGTGCCCGCGCCGAGCCTGTAGCCGCCGGCCATCCCCGGCGCGGCCTCGATCGGGTAGCCGAGCCCGCGCAGCTTGTCGACGTCGCGGCGGATCGTCCGCGGGCCGACGTCGAGCCGCTCGGCCAGCTCCGGCCCGGACCATTCGCGGCGCTGCTGCAGCAGCGAGAGCAGCGCCAGCAGCCGGGAGGAGGTCGGGATCGACATGCGCCACATGCTCGCCCACGCCGTCCAGGACCCGGCCGAGGCCGAGCAGGTGATGTGGGGCGAGGTGACGGCCGAGAACGGCTTCCGCGTGATGGCGTACGACGTGCCGTCGTCACTGCCGTGGAACCCCGGCGACAACGCCCACTTCGTCTCCGTCCGCGGCGACGACCCCGAGGAGATCACGGCCTACTGGGAGAAGCTCGCCGACGGCGCGACCGTCCGGCAGCCGCTCGCGCCGGCGTCGTGGTCGACGCTCTACGGCATGCTGCAGGACCGCTTCGGCGTGATCTGGGTGCTCGACGTCGCGAGCGCTCCCACCGACGCCTGAGCAGGAGGCACTATTCCTGTGCGATGAATCCTGAAGCACAGGCGGTCGCCACGGCCGAGGCGCAGGTCTCGGCCGCGCGCGACGATCCGGCAGCACGACTCGCGTTGATGGCGCGGCTGTTCGACGGGCCGACCGGCCGTGCGCCGCAGCACCGGCCGTTCCGGCGGGCGGCGTTGTCGTTCATGCGCTGGCAGGCGCAGCGCGGCGTGCTCAACCCGCTCGACGGATCGCAGCCCGGCAGCGTCTGGTGGCGCGCGATGAACGAGCGACTGCTGCGGGACGGCTGCGAAGCGGTCGCGCTGCTCGGTGGAATGGCCGGCGAGCCGTCGTCGCAGGCCGTGCGGCTGTGGCTGGCGTTCAGCACGAAGCCGACGGGGATCTCCTGGTACCGCGCGCACAACGCGAGCATCGTGAGCGGCTACCTGGAGCACCGGACCCTCGCCGAGGCAGAACGCGCTCCGGAGCGGTTCTTCATCAACGTCGCGCTGGTGCGCGTCCTGTACGCGCATGCGCTCGTCGGGGCGCCGCGCCTGGCCCTCGGCCGGCTGGCCCCGCTCGGCCGCCCGCTCGGCGACCCCCGCTTCGGAGTGGCCGGGCTGTTCCTCTCGCTGCGCCGTGTGCTGCCCGACCTCTATCCGCTGACGCTTGACGTGGAGAGCTACGTCGCCGACGAGCAGCGTCTCGGCCGGATGCTCGACTACGCGGTGATCGTGCCGCGACTGCAGCGCCTCTACGAGTGGTCGGCACGGGACCTGGGAGACGCGCGCCTGCTGGAGCTGGTTCGCGACGGCAACCCGATCTACGCCTGGCCCTTCGAGCAGCGACACGTCTGGCGCATGGCGAAGATGCCGCGCGCGGCGCGGGCGCTCGAACGCATCACGCGCGCTCGCGGCGGCGTATCGACGGTCTGAGACGCGCGGCCACGAGCCACTGAGACACCGAATATCGTTGTGTCGTGACGTTCGGGGACCATCCACTGCCGGTCGTCGGGCGCGAGCGGGAGCTGGCGCGCCTTGACGCGGTGCTGCGCGCGGCGGCGGCGGGAACGGGCGCGGCGCTCGTGGTCGAGGGTCCCGCGGGGATCGGCAAGACGCGCCTGCTCGCGGTCGCCCGCGAACGCGCGGCGGGGGAGGGGATGACCGTGCTGCACGCGCGCGGCACGCCGCTGGAGCGCGAGTACGCGATGGGGGTGGTGCGGCAGGCCTACGAGCCCTCGGTGCGCGCCGCCGAGCGCCACGACCGGCTGTTCGCCGGCGCCGCGGGGCTCGCGCGCGGCGTGCTGCTCGAGGGACCCGGCGAGCGGGCGGCGGCGCCCGTCGGCGTCCTGCACGGCCTCTACTGGCTGACCGCCAGCCTCGCCGATCGCGCGCCGCTGCTGCTCGCCGTCGACGACGCCCACTGGGCTGACGAGCCGTCGCTGCGATTCCTCGCGTACCTGGCCCGGCGCGTCGAGTCGCACGCGATCGCGCTCGTCGTCTGCGCACGCCACGAGCAGCAGGGCATCGCCGCGGACATGCTGCGTGAGATCGGCGCCGACCCGGCCACCGAGGTCGTCCAGCCGCAGCCGCTCCCGGTCACGGGCGTCGAGGCGCTGCTGACAGCGCTCGACGCCGGCGCGGTCGCGGAGCCGTTCGCGCGCGCCTGTCACGACGCGACCGGCGGCAACCCGTTCCTGCTCGCGGAGCTGATCCGCGCGCTGCACGCCGATCGCGTCCCGTTCACCGCGCGCGGGGCGGCGCGGATCCGCGGCGTCGCCCCGCGGCCGGTCGCGCAGATGGTGCGCGCCACGCTCGACCGGCTGGGACCCTCGGCGCGCGCGATCGCGCGCGCGGCGGCGATCCTCGGCGAGGACGCCCGCCTCGACGCGGCAGCCGCGCTTGAACGGCTGTCGATGACCGACGCGGCGGCGGCGGCCGGCGCGCTCGTGCGGGCCGGCGTGCTGGAGGACACCCAGCTGTTGCGCTTTCGTCATCCGATCGTGGCCGACGCCGTCGGCGCCGACCTCACCACAGCGGAGCGGGCCGACGGGCACCGGCGCGCCGCCGACCTGCTGCGCGCGCGCGGCGCCGAGCCCGAGCGCGTGGCGCTGCAGCTCCTGCACGCCCCGCCGGCCGGCGACGAGCGGGTCGTCGTCGAGCTGCGGCTCGCCGCGGAGCGCGCGCGGGCGCGGGGCGCGCAGGGGACGACGACGAGCCTGCTGCGCCGCGCGCTCGCCGAACCGCCGGTCGCGCACGTGCGCGGCGACCTGCTGCTCGAGCTCGGCGGAGCCGAGTACGCCTCCGGCGAGACCGGCGTCGCCGCAACCCACCTGGAGGAGGCCGCCCGCTGCGCGCCCGACCCGGCGACGCGGGCGCGTGCGCTGCTGGCGCTCGTCCAGGCCAGCCCGTACGACGCCCGCACGCATCGCTCGCTCAGCCCGCTGATCGCCCCGACGGTGGCGGAGCTGGAGCCGCGTGACGGTGCGCTCGCGCAGCGTCTGCGCCTGCTGATCATGCTGATGGCCCCGCCCGGACCGGAGCTGGACGCGGCGATCCGCGAGTGCCGCCGGCTCGACGGCGCGACGCCGGGGGAGGCCGCCGTGATGGCGTACCTGCTGATGCCGCTGATCCGCGACGGCGCGACCGCGACGGAGATCGCCGCCGTCGCCGAGCGCGCCGCCCCGCAGGCCGACGCGCTGCTGAGCGAGGGGGCGACCGCGCTGGTGATCGTCGGCATCGCGCTGAGCCTGCGCTGGACCGATCGGCTCGACGCGGCCGAGCGGCTGCTCGACCGCGTGATCGACAGCGCCCGCCGTCGCGGTTCCGCCGCCGACTTCGCGATCGCCTCGACGCACCGCGCCGGGATCCACCGCCGTGCGGGGCGGCTGCTCGTCGCCGAGGCCGACGCGCGCGACGCACTCGCCGCCGGCGTGGAGCGCGGATGGCTGTACGCGGGGCCGCCCGGCGTGATCCCGTTGATCGGATGCCTGGCCGACCAGGGTCGCGGGGAGGAGGCCGCGCGCGAGCTGGCGGCCGCGCACGGCGATGACGAACTCCCCGACGACCCCGCGATGACGCCGCTGCTGCTCGAACGGATGCGGCTGCGGGTCGTCGTCGGGGAGCCCCGGCTGGCGGTCGCCGACTGGGAGGAGGCGCGGCGCCGTGCTGGCCGGCTGTTCGGGGTCAACCCGGGGTGGATCGGAGACCTCGTCGTCGCCGCGGAAGCCCACCATGCGCTGGGCGAGCGCGACGCCGCCGTCGCGCTCGCGGACGAGGCGCTCACGCTGGCGCGGCGGTGGGACACGCCGGGCGCGATCGGCCAAGCGCTCCACGCCGGCGCTCGTCTCGGCCGCGCCGAGCAGGCGGTGGACGTGCTGCGGAGCGCCGTCGACCAGCTCGAGCGCTCGCCTGCTCGCGTCGAGCACGCCCGCGCGCTGATCGCGCTCGGCGGTACCCTGCGCCGCGGGGGCCACCGCGCCGACAGCCGCGTGCCGTTGCGCGAGGGGTACGAGCTTGCGCAGCGCGGCGGCGCCGCCGCGCTGGCGGAGCTGGCGCGGAGCGAGCTGCGGGCGAGCGGGATCCGCCTGCGCCGCGAGGCGCTCACGGGAGCGAGCTCGCTGACCGCGAGCGAACGACGGATCGCGGAGATGGCAGCCGCCGGAGCCTCGAACGCGGGCATCGCGCAGGACCTCTTCCTGACCGTGAAGACGGTCGAGATGCACCTCACGCACGCCTATCGCAAGCTGGACATCGGCGGTCGCCCGGGACTGGCCGAAGCGCTCGCCGGAGAACCCCAGGGGCGCGGTCCAGGGTCGGCCCCGTAGCGCCGCGGCGGCGTCCGGCGGAGCATCGCTCGAACCTTCAGGCCCCGGGGGGCCGGTTCGACGATAGGAGAGCGATTCCGATGAGGAGCACGCTGAAGTTCATCCTGGCGACGACGACGGCGATCGCGATGTCCGCGCCGTCCCTGCTCACACCGGGCGCGGCGGTCGCCGCCGACTACGGCCCGGACACCTGCCTCGCCGGCTTCGTCTGGCGCGAGGCGTTCGTCGGCGACACGGTCTGCGTCCCGCCCGCCACGCGCACCCAGACCTGGGCCGACAACGCCGCGGCGGCGTCGCGGATCGACCCGAACGGCGCCTACGGTCCACGCACGTGCATCTCGCCGTTCGTCTGGCGCGAGGCGCGTCCGAGCGACCTCGTCTGCGTCCCGGTCGCGACCCGCACCCAGACGAAGATCGACAACGCCTTGGCCACGAGCCGCCGCAACTCCGTCCTGGCGCGGCTGATGACGTGGGCGCCGACGGGTGACGGCGTCCTGCGCCACGTGGTGTTCGTCAGCAACGTGAACGTCGGCCGAACGTACCTGGGGCTGTACCGCAGCGGCAACCCCAAGCCGATCGCGTGGTGGTACCTGAACGCCCGCGCCACCTCGGGACACCTCGCCGGCGTCGCGATCTTCCGGACGAGTCGACTGGTCTGCAACGGCGCGCCGAACGGGTACTTCCGCGCCAAGGACATGACCTCCGGGCGCTGGTCCGTCCGCAAGCCCGTTCGCACGGGCTGCAGCACGCTGTAGCGAGCGGCGCGGCCGGCGCGATCGCGATGCCGGCCGCGCCGGCCGGCGCCCGCACGGGGAGGTGCGCATTACCGTATGCCCGCGCGCGAACGGTCGCGCGTCGTCGGCGAGTGACGTCTCGCCGGCGCACCGACGCGAAGGACCGACATGTCGATCATCCCCGCTCCCAGCGCGCGGCGCCCGCTGTTCGAAGACGTGCACGACGACTACCGCGAGAGCTTCCGGCGCTTCCTGCAGGCCGAGGTCGTCCCGCACCACGAGCAGTGGCAGGAGAACCACATCGTCTCGCGCGACCTGTTCACCAAGGCCGGCGAGCACGGCTTCCTGGCGATGGCGGTCGACGAGGAGCACGGCGGATCCGGCGTGGCCGACTGGCGCTTCAACGCCGTCCTCGCCGAGGAGGCCGCCTATGCGGTCGTGCAGTCGTCGTGGATGGGGCCGACCGTCCACAACGACCTCGGCCTTCCGTACGTGCTCGCCGCCGCCGACGACGAGCAGCGGCAGCGCTGGCTTCCGGGCACCGCATCGGGGGAGAAGATCCTCGCGCTGGCGATGACCGAGCCCGGCACCGGCTCGGACCTCGCGGCGATCGCGACGCGCGCCAAGCGCGACGGCGACGGCTACGTGATCAACGGCGCCAAGACCTTCATCTCCAACGGCATCAACGCCGACCTCGTCGTCACCGCCGTGCGCACGAGCGACGACCCGCACAAGGGTCTGTCGATGTTCGTCATCGAGCGCGGCATGGAGGGGTTCGAGCGCGGCAAGCAGATCCACAAGCGCGGCCAGCACGCCAATGACACCGCCGAGCTGTTCTTCAACGACTGCCAGGTCCCTGCCGAGAACATGCTCGGGGAGGAGGGGACGGGCTTCGCGCAGCTGATGTCACACCTGATCCCCGAGCGGCTCGGCCTCGCGGTCAGCTCGATGGCCGGCGCTGAGGCCGCGCTCGACATGACGCTCGAGTACGTCAGAGAGCGCAAGGCCTTCGGCCGCCCGATCGGCACGTTCCAGAACTCCCGCTTCGTGCTCGCCGAGCTGCAGACGAAGGTCGCGATCTCGCGCTGCTGGATGGACCGCACGATCGGCAGATTCGTCGAGGGCACCTGCACCGTGCAGGAGGCGGCGATGGCCAAGTACTGGACCACCGACCTGCTCTGCGAGGTCGCCGACGCCGGCGTCCAGCTGTTCGGCGGCTACGGCTACACGACCGAGTACAAGATCAGCGAGATCTGGGCCGACGCCCGCGTCAACCGCATCTACGCGGGCACCAACGAGATCATGAAGGAGCTGGTCGGCCGCTCGATGGGGTTGTGACCGGTTCGCTACGGTCGATGGATGCCGGCCCGCGCCGCTGACATCACGATTCGGCCGTGCCGCTCGGATGACGCTGACGCGTTGTGGGCGATCCTGCAGGCCGTCTTCTCGGCCGGCGAGACGTACGCCTACCCGACTGACATCTCGCGCGAAGCGGCGCTGGCCGGGTGGACGGCGCCGCCGGCGCGGGCCTGGGTCGCCGAGCGTGACGGCGTGGTTGTCGGCTCGTCACGTGTGATGCCCAACCAGCCCGGCCAGGGCGCCCACGTCGCGAACGGCTCGTTCGTCGTGGCGCCCGACGCCGGCGGTCGCGGCGTAGGTCGCGCGCTCTGCGAGCACGCGCTGCAAGCGGCGGCCGAGCTGGGCTACCGGGCGATGCAGTTCAACCTCGTCGTCAGCGCCAACGAGCGCGCGGTCGCGCTCTGGAGATCGCTCGGCTTCGAGACGGTCGGCCGCCTGCCCGGTGCGTTCATGCTGCACGGCGAGGAGGTCGACGCGTTCGTCATGTACCGTCGGCTCGACGACCTCCGCGGCGGCTAACGCGTAGCTTCAGTCGCACTGCACCTGTGCCAGCGTTGATCTGTAGGCGCTTCCGAGCTGGGTCAACGCCGTGCTCAGCTGTGTTCTCGCGTCGCTCAGGGAGAGGCTTCTTCCGAGCGTGCTGACGACGTCGCGCACCTCGTCGGTGAATCTCGTGGTCGCGGTCTCGACCTCTTGGCGTCGGTCGTCGGACAGCTCGGAGCGGTTGTCGGAGATCGTCGTGAGGTCGTCCTGAATCGTCTCCAGGTTGTTGCGGACCTGATCGACGGTCGCGGTGGTGAGCGTCAGGTTCGCGAGCTCGCCCACCTGCTGGGCGATGTCGTCGCGGGCGTCGCAGACCGCGGCCTGCGCCTGCTCCTCGTCGGAGTCGCCGCCGCAGCCGCCGACCGCGAGCGCCGCCATCGCGAGCAGCACCACGACGACGCGGAGCTTCGTTCGAGGCGCCTTGCCATCCATTACACCGAAAATCCTAACTGATGTTCGATGGTCGCGTCACATTATTGGCGGAATCGCGGGGTCGTCGGCGGGCGCCGCGCCGACGCGCGCGGCGAAGTCGGTCGCGAACCGCTCGACGGGTTCGCCTCAGTGGTTTGCCGCAACAGCTCTCCCGCGGCGGTGCGGGGGAGCAGATGGCCGAGCGGGAAGAGGGGGAGACTCGTCCTGATGCCGCTGAACAGGTGGGCAGAGGAGCACTCCAAAGAGCTGATCGCCGTCGCGGCGCTGACCGGGACGCTCGCGGGCGGCGCGTGCCACCTCGCGGGCGCCCCGGATGCCGGGGACTGGCTGTGGCGGATCACGCTCGTCGCGACGCTGGTGCCGCTGACGTGGTCAGTGGTGCGCGCGTTGTCGCACGGCGACCTCGGGGTCGACCTGATCGCGCTGTTGGCGATGGCCGGTGCGCTGATCGGCGGGGAGCTGCTCGCAGGCTCGGTGGTCGCGGTGATGCTGGCCGGCGGGAACGCGCTGGAGGCGTATGCCGATGGGCGCGCCCGTCGCGAGCTGACGGCGCTGCTGCGCCGGGCGCCTCAGGTGGCGCATCGCCGCGACGGCGACGACTGGGAGGAGGTCGACGTCGCGTCGGTGGCGCCCGGTGACGTGCTGCTGGTGCGCGCCGGCGAGCTGATCCCGGTCGACGGTGTGCTGCTGAGCGAGCGCGCCTCGATCGACGCCTCCTCGATCACGGGCGAGTCGCTGCCGATCGCCGGTGAGCGCGGGGTCAAGGTCCGCAGCGGCACCGCCAACGCCGGCGACGCGTTCGAGCTGCGCGCGAGCCGCGGTGCGGCCGACAGCTCCTACGCGGCGCTGGTGCGGCTGGTCGAGCGGGCGCAGTCGGAGAAGCCGCCGTTCACGCGCCTCGCCGACCGCTACGCCGTGATCTTCCTGCCGATCACGCTCGCGCTCGCGGGGCTGGCGTGGGCGCTCAGCGGCGAGGCGATCCGCGCGCTCGCCGTGCTCGTCGTCGCGACGCCCTGTCCGTTGATCCTCGCCGCACCGATCGCGCTCGTCTCCGGCCTGTCGCGAGCCGCGAGCGCCGGGATCGTGCTCAAGGGCGGCACCGCGCTGGAGCGGCTCGGCAGCGCCCGCACGGTCCTGCTCGACAAGACCGGCACGCTGACGCGCGGGCGACCGGCGGTCGAGCGGATCGTCGCCTTCGACGGCCGCGACGGTGACGACCTGCTCGCGCTCGCCGCCTCCGTCGACCAGCTCTCGGCCCACGTCCTGGCGGAGGGGATCGTCCACGACGCCGAGCGGCGCGGGCTCTCGTTGACGACGCCGCGCGACGCTCGCGAACAGCCGGGCGACGGGATCGTCGCGCGGGTCGACGGCCACCGCGTCGGCGTCGGCGGCAAGCGGTGGCTGCTGCGGCAGGGCTTCGCCGCGGCGAACGGCTCCGCGATGGGCGCGCCGCTCGATGCCGCCGGCGGCCGCGCCCTCGTCCACGTCGGCGTCGACCAGCGGCTCGCGGGCGTCCTGGTGATGGCCGACCGCCCGCGTCCGGACGCCGCGAACCTGGTGGCGCAGCTGCACGCGGCCGGTGTGCGGCAGGTCGCGATGGTGACGGGCGACGTCGCGGAGGTTGCCGATCAGGTCGCCGAGCAGGTCGGGCTCGATCGCGTCTACGCCGAGCAGACGCCGCAGCAGAAGCTGGCGGTCGTGCGGGCGGCGCGCGAGCACCCGGAGCTGCGGCCGGTGGTGATGGTCGGCGACGGCGTCAACGACGCGCCGGCGCTGGCGCTCGCCGACGTCGGAATCGCGCTCGCGGGGGAGAGCCGCACCGTTTCCAGCGAGGCCGCCGACGCGGTCATCACCGTCGACCGCGTCGACCGCGTCGCGGAGGCCGTGCGGATCGGCCGGCGCACGATGCGGATCGCGCGCCAGAGCGTGCTCGTCGGGATCGGCCTCAGCGTCGCGGCGATGGTCGTGGCGGCGTTCGGCTACCTGCCGCCGGTCGCGGGCGCGCTGCTGCAGGAGGTCATCGACGTCGGCGTGATCCTCAACGCGCTGCGAGCGCTGCGGCCATGACGCGCGCGGCAGGTGAGCGATTCGATGTCGAGAACCGCCGGTCGGCTCCGCTCACCAGGTGAAGGGCTCCATGCCGAGCATCGCCACGACAACCATCTGGAGGACTCGATGAGCATCGCCAAGCCCGACATCGTCACCCCTGAGCAGTGGCGCGCCGCGCGCGAGGCGCTGCTCACGAAGGAGAAGGCGCACACCCGCGCGCGTGACGCGCTTGCGGCCGAGCGCCGCCGCATGCCGATGATCCACGTGGACAAGGACTATCGCTTCACCGCGCCCGGCGGCGGAGACGCAACGTTGCTCGACCTCTTCGACGGCAGCCGCCAGCTCGTCGTGTACCGCTTCTTCATGGATCCGGACATGGACGTCTACCCGGAGCGCGGCTGCCCCGGCTGCTCGATGTACGCCGACCAGTTGAGCAACCTGCTGCACCTGCGCGAGCGCGACACCCGCTTCGTCGCCGTCAGCCGCGGCGAGCAGGAGCACCTGCAGCGCTATCGCGAGCAGATGGGCTGGGAGTTCCCGTGGTACACGCTGCGCGACGACTTCGACGCCGACCACGACGTCGCGGAGTGGCACGGCACGAACGTGTTCCTGCGCGACGGCGACGAGGTCTACCGCACGTACTTCATCGACGCCCGTGGCGACGAGGCGCTCGGGTCGACCTGGAACTTCCTCGACATCACCCCGTACGGCCGCCAGGAGCAGTGGGAGGACTCGCCAGAGGGCTGGCCGCAGACCCCGCCGTACACCTGGGGCGGCTGGCACGACACGTACGACCACACGCTCTGACGTGTTCGCCCACGTCGCAGGCATCCCCATTGAGAGAGGAACGTCATGGACCCGCAAGAGAACACCGAAGCGCCGCAGGAGCTGGCCGGAGGCCGTTCATGACCGTCCAGCGCCTGGAGCACGTCGGCATCGTCGTCGACGATCTCGCGGCGGCGACCGCGTACTTCACCGCACTCGGGCTCGAGGTGGAGGGCAAGGCGTCCGTCGAGGGCGGCTCGGTGGACCGGATCAACGGGCTCGACGGCGTGCGGGCGGATGTCGTGATCCTGCGGACCCCGGATGGCAGCAGCAAGCTCGAGCTGGCCAAGTACCACTCGCCCTCGTACGAGGGCGACACCGGGCAGCCGGCGCCCGCCAACGCCCCGGGCATCCGCCACATCCTCTTCGCCGTCGATGACATCGAGGCATCCCTCGCCGCCCTGCGACCACATGGCGCCGAGCTGGTCGGCGAGCTCGAGAACTACGGGAACAGCTATTGGCTCTGCTACGTGCGCGGCCCGGCAGGGATCATCGTCGAGCTGGCACAGAAGATCGGCTGATCGTCGCCTCAGCTGGGCGCGTCGCGCGCGTCGGGCTACGGAGCGATCGGCTGAAACGGTCGCTGGTCGCGCAGCTCGCCGCGGTGCTCGAACGACACCGACGTGTTCGGCGGGATCTCGTGCCAGAGCCCGGGCAGGTCGGAGAACGGCTCGGAGACGATCAGTCGGTCGCCGGGGAGGAGGCGGGCGAGCCGGTGGTCGGTGGGGTAGAGGCGGCGGACGGTCTCGACGCCGGCGGTGGTGAACAGGGAGCGCGGCGGGCCCTCGGTCGCGTAACGGACGGCCCACAGCGTGGAGCCGTCACAGACGCCGAAGCTCGCCTGCACCAGGCAGTCGCAGCCGCGCCGTCGGGCGGTCTGCTCGACGAGGCCGACGGTGCGCTCCAGCGCCGTGATCGGGTCGTCCTCGAGTCCGTGCGTGAGGGCGAGCTGGAAGAGCACCTCGGTGTCGGTCGAGCCGTGGACGGCGGCGAAGCGGTCGGGGTCGAGCGCGAGCATCAGGTCGCGGCGCAGGTGCGGGAAGTCGGCGACGTAGCCGTTGTGGACGAACAGCCATCTGCCATGGCGGAACGGGTGGCAGTTGGTCTGCTGGACGGGCGAGCCGATCGCGGCGCGGACGTGCACGAGGAACGCGTGCGAGGTGACGTGCGCGGCGAGCTCCCGCAGGTTCGCGTCCGACCACGCCGGCGCCTCGCTGCGGTACAGCGCCGGCTCGCCACCATCGTCGTACCAGCCGAGCCCGAAGCCGTCGCCGTTGGTCGGCTCGGCACCCATGCGCGCGTGCAGGCTCTGGTCGACGATCCCGTGCTTCGTCTGGAACAGCAGCTCGTCGATCAGCACCGGCTGCCCGAACCATGCCATCCAGCGACACATCGCTCACTGCCCGGGAGCGGCTTGCGCGTCGGGACGTTCGAGGATCGGGACGATCATCGCGGGTTGGTGCACCATGTCGGCTGATCTCCAGTTCGCGGACGCGTTGCGATGATCGTCGGCGTGCTCGAGCGCTGACAAGGGGGCATGCACCCTTCGCGGCTTCGTGCAGGTACTTCCTCAGCGCGGTCCGGCGGATGTAGGCTCCGCACATGACGATCGGCGCAAGCCTGTTCCTCATCATCGTCGGCGCGATCCTGCGCTTCGCGATCACCGCGGAGGTCGCGGGCATCGACCTGCAGGTCGTCGGACTGATCCTGATGATCGGCGGCGCCCTCGGTCTGGTCCTCGGCCTGATCATGACGTTCATGGCCGGCCGGCGGACGCCACCGCCCGGCGGGCGCGGGCCGGCCGACTACTGAGATCGTTCACGGCTGCAGCGCGATCACGACGAGGGTCTGGTCGAGTCGGCGGGGCATCGCCTCACGCCTCGTCGGCGAATGCCTCGCGCAGCGCCTGCTCGTCGCTCTCGGAGAGGTTCGTCTCGATCAGCTGGGCGTGCGAGCCCTCGAAGGCGTCGTGGACGCGGTCGGCGACGGCGCCGGAGGTGAGCAGGAAGAGAGCGGAGCTGCCGGGTCTGACCTCCGCGCGGACTCTCTCGATGAAGTCCTTGTCGATGCCGACGTGGGCAAGCGAGCCGCCGATCGCGCCGGCGGCGGCGCCGACGGCCAGCCCGAGGACCGGGATGAAGAAGATCAGGCCGAAGAGGAAGCCCCAGAAGGCGCCGCCGAGCGCGCCTCGCCCGGTCATGTCGGCGAGGTGGCGGGTCTTCGGCTTCTTCTTTCCGGCCTCCCAGGTGACGGTGGCGGCGTCGTGGAGCTGGATCAGCTCCTGCCGCTGCAGCTGCTCGACGGTCGTGACGGCGCGCTCGGCGCCGGCCGCATCGTCGAATCTCCAAACGGTGAGCGTGGCCATCGCATCTCTCCTGTCGGTGTGGTGGTGGAGTCGGAACGGATCGGGGTCGCGGGAGCGCGCCGTCAGCTCGCCGCCGCGTAGCGCTTCAGAAAGAGCGCCTCGGCGAGCGCGGTGTGCTCGATCTCGCGCGGGTCGACGCTCTCGTTGGGGGCGTGGATCAGGCACTTCGGCTCCTCGACGCCGAGCAGCATGATCTCGGCGTCGGGGAAGGTCTCGGCGAAGACGTTGCAGAGCGGAATCGAGCCGCCCTGGCCCTCGGTCGTCATCGGGTGGCCGAACGCCTCCTCCATCGAGACCTTCATCGCCTCGAAGGCGGGGCCGTCGAGTGTCCCGACGAACGGGTCGCCGACGGCGACGCGCTCGATCTCGCAGTGCAGCCCCCACGGCACGCGCGCCCGCAGGTGAGCGACGAGCGCGTCCTGCGCGGCTCTGCCCTCGACGCCGGGCGGGATTCGCAGGCTCACGCGGGCGGCGGCGCTCGCCTGTATCGCGGCGGAGGAGCCGACCACCGGCGGCACGTCGATGCCGAGCACGGTCGCCGACGGCCGCGCCCACAGCAGGTCGGCGGCGGCGCCGTCGCCCATCAGCTCGACGCCTTCGAGGACGTTGGCGTCGGCGCGGAACTGCTCGGCCGGGTAGTCGACGCCGGTCCATCTCTGGCTCGCGTCGAGGCCGTCGACGGTCGTGTTGCCGTCGGCGTCGTGGAGCGTCGCGAGCAGCTGGATCAGGCCGAGCACCGGGTCGGGCGCTGGGCCGCCGAACATGCCGGAGTGCATCGCGCTGGCGAGCGCGGTCAGTCTCACGTCGACGCTCGTCATGCCGCGCAGCGTCGTCGTCAGCGTCGGCACGCCGACGGCGAAGTTGCCGGTGTCGACGACGAGGATCGCATCCGCTCTGAGCAGCTCGGCGTTCGGCGGCACGAACGCCTCCAGTCCGCCGGTGCCCTGCTCCTCGGAGCCCTCGCAGATCAGCTTCACGCCGCACGGCAGGCCGCCGTGCTGCTGCAGCGCGCGCAGGGCGGTGAGGTGCATCACGATGTTGCCCTTGCAGTCGGCGGCGCCACGGCCGTACCAGCGCCCGTCGCGCTCGGTCAGCTCCCAGATCGGCGATCTCCACGCCGCCTCGCCCAGCGGCGGCTGCACGTCGTAGTGGCAGTAGAGCAACACCGTCGGGCTGCCGGACGGGCCGGGCGCGTGGCCGTGGACGGCGAGGCTTCCATCCGGCGTCGGCGACGTCGTCACGTCGTGCAGCCCCGCGTCGGTGAACGCCTCGACGACCCACGCCGCGGCCTTGTCGCATTCCTCGCGGGGGTACTGTCTGGGATCGGCGACGGAGCGGAACGCGACCAGCTCCGCGAGGTCGCTTCGAGCGCGGCTCATCAGCGCCCCGATCGCGGCGCGCAACTCCTCCGACGAAGCGATCTCGCTCGCGGCCATCACTGCCCTCCTGTCGATCTCGTCGCCGCCCACGGCGACCCGACTCAACGTCGTAGGCCACTCTCCACGCCCGTGCGCGGTCGTGTCGATGGTCTGTGCACGAGCGTGCGGGTGGTGCTGGCATCAGTGCCGGACGCGGCGTGCTCTGTTCAGCTCCCGGGTGATGCCCGTTCACCTTCCTGAGGGCGGCACGCCCGCCGGGCGCGGAGTGCTGGCGGCGACCTGCGTCTCGACGCTCGTCGTCAACGCCAACACCTCCGCGGTCAGCATCCTGCTGCCGGCGATCAGCGCCGACGTCGGCACCTCGACGACGACGCTGCAGTGGGCCGTCACGGGCTACTCGCTCGTCGGCGCAGCGGTGATCGTGACCGGTGGCGTGCTCGGCGACATCGCCGGGCGCCGCAAGGTCTTCGTCGCCGCGCTGCTGCTGTTCGTCGCCTCCTGTGTGCTGATCGCGCTCGCGGGCAGCGGCGCGGGCGTGATCGCTGGCCGCATGATCCAGGGCGCCGCCGGCTCGACGCTGCTCGCCTGCGGCATGAGCCTGCTGTCGGTCGGCGCCAGCGGCGCGGCGCAGATGCGCGCCGTCTCGATCTGGGGCGCCGCCTCCGCCGTCGGCGCCGCCGCGGGCCCGCTCGTCGGCGGCGCGCTCGTCGACACGACCGGCTGGCAGGGGCTGTTCTGGATCGACGCCGCGATCGCAGCGGCCTGCATCCCGCTGACGTTGGCGACCGTGCCCGAGTCGCGCGATCCCGAGCGGCCGCACACGATCGACCTCGCCGGCACGCTGCTGGTCGCAACGACGCTGGTGCCGTTCGTGCTCGCGCTCACGCGCGGACCGGACTGGGGGTGGGGGTCCGCGCTGACGCTCGGCTGCTTCGCCGTCTCGATCGCCGCCGGCGCCGGCTTCGTCGCGGTCGAGCGGCGGGTGCGGGCTCCGCTGCTCGACCTGGCGCTGCTGCGCAACAAGGTGCTCGTCGGCGCGACGCTGGCGATCCTGATCGGCGCCGGCACGATCAACGGCCTGATGTACGTCGTCAGCCTCTACTTCCAGGATCCGGCCGGGCTTGGCATGAGCCCGCTGGATGCCGGCCTCGCGACGCTGCCGGCGACGGTCGGCCTGATCGTCGTCTCGCCGTTCGTCAGCGATCTCGCGACCCGCATCGGGTCGCGTCAGACGATCGGGCTCGGCTTCGCGATCACGACCGTCGGTTTCGCCGCGCTGGTCTTCGTGACCGGCTCGTGGGCGTACGGGATGTTCGTGCTGCCGCTGATCGCGATCGCGCTCGGGATGGGGCTTTCAAACGGCTGCGCCTCGTCGGCCTCGACCGCGACGGTGCCGCAGAACCAGGTCGGCTCCGCATCCGGCGTCTCGAACATGGCCCGCTACGTCGGCGCCGCGCTCGTGACAGCAGCGGCGGCCACGATCTACGGCTCGGCAGCCGCCTCCGCCGACGGCGCCGCGCGCACCGACGCGCTCGTCGACGGCGTCGCCCGCTCGGCGCTGCTGATGACGATCGCCTCCGCGCTCGGAATCGCGCTCGCGCTCCTCTACGGACGTCACCGCCCCGCCCGCGCCCGCACCGTCGACCGCGCCGCCGCGGCCGCCGTCGCCGTCCACACGCTCCCGACACGGCAGGCAAGCGACATGACGCCGAAAGGGTCGCACGGGCGATGGCATCACGGCGCTCGAAACCGGGCGCGTCAACGATGACGCCTCAACACTCAAGAAATCTGGTTTGGTTACGCTGACACCACGAAGGAAGGTGGCTGCGGCTGATGACGATCAGCGTTCCCCAGACGCGCAGGGAGGTGCTTCGCGCCTGGACCCTGCCGCGGCCGGCCCAGCGCTTGCTCGCCACCGCGTTGGCCGCCGCGCTCGTCGTCGTCGTCACGTGGCTGCTGCTCGTGGGGGCGTGGAGAGCGTCGCTGATGCTGGTCGCCGCCGCCGCGCTCGTCGCCCTGGCCGGACTTGCCCGGCTGTTGCACGCCGAGCGGTGCACCGTGCGCGCGCTCACAGCCGAGCAGCGGTGGCTCGCTGCCGCTGCCGCGCAGTCGACGGGCGAGCTGCGCCGCTCTCGCGCGCGAATCGCTGCCGGCGCCGAGCGCGAGCGGCGGCGGATCGAGCGCGATCTGCACGACGGCGCGCAACAGCGGCTGGTCGCGTTGCGGATCGAGCTGGAGCTCGCCGAGGAGCTGGTCGAACGCGATCCGCACACCGCCCGCGAGCGGTTGCGCGAGCTGGAGCACGAGGTCGACGAGGCGCTCGACGAGCTGCGAGCGCTCGCGCACGGCGTCTACCCGCCGCTGCTGGCCGATCGTGGTCTGTCCGAGGCGCTGCGCGCCGAGACCGTTCGCGCCGCGCTGCCGGTGCGGGTGCGCGACCACGGGATCGGGCGGCATCCGACCGAGGTCGAGAGCGCCGTCTACTTCTGCGTTCTGGAAGCGGTCCAGAACGCCTGCAAGCACGCTGTCGGCGCACGGCAGGTGACGATCACGCTCAGCGGCGAGCACGACGGCGGGCTGTCGGTCGAGGTGCTCGATGACGGCGCGCGCATGCCGCAGATCGTGCCGGGGCACGGGATCGCGAACATGCGCGAGCGACTGGTGGCCGTCGATGGCGGCATCGAGATCGCGCCGCGTCCGCGCGGCGGTTGCGTGGTGCGGATGCGTGTTCCCGCGCGCGCCGTCCGGTAGGGCGCGCACCACCACCGTCGGCATGGTTCCGCCCTTGCCGGGTGCGGCCGCGTCCGGCAGGCTGACAGGCTCCGCAACGGAGGAGAAGCGACCATGAGCGGCGCGGTCACCGTGCTCGCCGTCGACGACCAGGAGGTCTTCCGCCGCACGGCGCGGCGGCTGCTCGACGCGACGCCCGACTTCGAGCTGGTCGGCGAGGCGGCCTCAGGGCCGGAGGCGCTGCGGCTGGCCGCCGAGCTGCTGCCCGACCTCGTCCTGCTCGACATCCGGATGCCGGGGATGGACGGGATCGAGACCGCGCGCCGGCTGATGCGGATGGAGCTGCAGTCGACGGTCGTGCTGATCTCGATCGGCGAGGTGCCCGAGCTGCTCACCGAGCCGCTGCAGGCGATCGGCGTCGTCGCCCATCTGCGCAAGCAGGACCTCTCCGCGCAGACGCTCCGCCGAACGTGGGAGTCGCACCACGCCTCATGATGGCTGCTCGGCGAGATAGATCAGCGCCGCCTTGACGCGCTGGCTGACGTCTTGCTCGTGCGCGATCCCGAACTTCAGGAAGATCGCGTGGATGTGCTTCTCGACCGCACGCTTGCTCACCGCAAGCTCGTCGGCGATCGCCTGGTTGCTGCACCCGCGCGCGACCAACGCGAGGATCTCCGTCTCCCGCGTCGTCAGCTGCGCCAGCGGCGAACAGGCGATGCGCCGACGCTCGGCGATCATCCGCTCGACCAGTCGCGAGTCGATGACCGAGCCGCCGCGCGCGACCGTCTCGATCGCCGCCACCAGTTGCCCGCGGCTCTGCACCCGTTCCTTGAGCAGGTAGCCGCGGCCGTCCGCGCCGGCGTCCAGCAGCGCGATCCCGTAGCGCGGCTCGGCGTATTGGCTCAACACGACGACGCCGACCCGGGGATGGGTCCGGCGCAGCTGCGTCGCGACCTGCACACCCTCGTCGGTCAGCGCCGGCGGCATGCGCACGTCCGTCACGACGACGTCGGGAGCGAGCTCCTCGACGGCGCGCAGCACCTCGTCGCGATCGCCGCAGAGACCGACGACCTCGAGCGACGGCGATCCCTCCAGCACATGCTCCAGCGCCGTGCGGATGATCGAGCTGTCGTCGGCGATGACGACGCGGAGCGTCATCGGCCGACTATCGAGCAGGTCGCCGGCCGCAGTCAAGCGGTTACTGCTCGATCGTGTCGTCGACCTTGTAGTCGCCGAGCTTGTCACGGAACTCCTGCAGCTCCTCGGGACAGTAGGTGTCGAGGATCAGCGCCTGCCCGACGAGCACACGGCGGTCGGCGATGACCGGGCGCTGCCCGACGAACGCCGCGCCGTTGGTCAGCTGGCTGTTGAAGAGCGCGCGGCCGAGCGCGTTGGCCGGGTTGTCGCAGACGGCGCCGCCGTCGGTCCCGAGCGACTTGACGATGATGTCCTGATCGGCCGGGACCGGCAGGCCGGCCCGCTCGAACTTCTGCGTCAGCTCCTGCGCCTTCGCCTGCGCGGCGGCGTCGTCCTTCTGGCCGCTGTAGGTGATCAGGCCGATCACGACGAGGATCAGCAGCACCCCGCCGACGAACCAGTAGATGAAGCGGAAGTCGTCGCCGGACGCTGACGGCTGGGGTGGGGTGGAGGCGCTCATGACGTCACCTCCGGCTGGGCCTGCTTCCAGCTCGGCTTGCGCAGCCGCAGGAACAGCCACGGTGGCAACAAGCCGATCAGCCCGGTCCCGGCAGCGATGACCGCGACGTACGCGACGGTGCTGCCGCTCTCGAACTGCGACGGCGGCACGAATCCGATCACGATCGCCGCGGCGGAGGCGACGAAGCCGACGACGCAGAGGAAGGCGAGCGCCGGCGCGCGGTAGCCGCGCTCGACGTTCGGCTGGGTTCTGCGCAGGCGCCGCGCGGCGACGAACATCAGCAGGTAGACGACGAGGTAGACCTGCGTCGTCATCACCGACAGGATCCAATAGGCGCTGGAGACCGACGGGATCAGCGCGTAGAGCAGCGCGATCACGGTCGTCACGGCGCCCTGGATGACGAGGATGTTGACCGCCACCTCGTGGTCGTTCTGGCGCTGGAAGTACGGCGGCAGGTAGCCCTCTCTCTGGGCGATCATCAACAGTCCCTTCGAGGGGCCCGACAGCCATGTGAGCATCCCGCCGAGCGAGGCGCAGACGAGCGCGATCGCCACGATCGGGACCAGGATCTGCAGGCCGAAGTAGGCGAAGAAGCCGTCGAACGCCTGCATCACGCCGGCGGTCAGGCTCAGCTCCTGGGACGGGATCACCCAGCTGATCGCGAGCGCCGGCAGGATGAAGATCAACAGCACCAGCGCGCAGGCGAAGAACATCGCGCGCGGGAACTCGCCGCGGGGGTTGCGCAGCGAGCCGACGTGGACGGCGTTCATCTCCATCCCCGAGTAGGAGAGGAAGTTGTTGACGATCAGCACGAGGCTGGCGATCCCCGTCCACTGCGGGATCAGGTGGTCGGCGTTCATCGGCGCGGCCGAGGCGTTGCCCTGCGCGAGGTAGATGATGCCGAGGATCACCAGCAGCGCACCGGGGATCAGCGTGCCGACGAGCAGGCCGCTGGAGGCGAGCTTGGCGATCCCGCCGACGCCGCCGTGCGCCGACATGAGCACACCGGCCCAGAAGACGATCACGATCACGACGCCGGTGTAGACGCCGTTGGTCGCCAGATCGGGATTGAAGACGTAGGCCAGCGTGCTCGCGACGAACCCCAGCAGCGTCGGGTAGTAGAAGATCGTCATCGCGAACTGACACCAGACGGCGAGCAGGCCCCACTTCGCCGAGAGCCCCTCGCTGACCCAGCGATAGACGCCGCCGCTCCAGCCCGACGCCAGCTCGGCCGCCACGAGCGCCTGCGGGATCAGGAAGATGATCGCCGGCACGATGTACAGGAACACGCACGCGAGGCCGTAGATCGCCATCGTCGGGGCGCTGCGCAGGCTCGCGACCGAGGCCGTGGTCATGAACGCCAGCGTCAGCCAGGTGATGTACGTCGGCTTGGCGATGACCAGCTTCGCCGCCGGGGCGGCAGCCGGTCGATCGGCGGGAATGTCCATGGAGGCCATGGCGGCGACTCTTCCGTGCCCCAGCAGCGGCGTCGAGGTGGCGTGCATGCGCCCGCGATGGGTGCGCGCACGACTGCCCGACCTCGACGCGGACATATCGTGGAGACGCTCTCGCGCAGGAAGGGGAGACTCGTCCTGATGCCGCTGAACCCCGGAAGGGGGAGTGATGAGGAACTTGATCGTGACCGGTGTCGACGGCTGCGACGGCGGCAAGGACGCCGCCGCGCTCGCGGTGGCGCTCGCCGCCGGCACCGATGCGGAGGTGCTGCTGACCGGGGTGTGGCAGGAGACCTTGCTGCCGCTTCCCTTGCTGCTCGGACCGCAGATGAGACCGCTGGAGGAGATCGAGCGGATGCTCCTCACCACGCGCGCCGAGCTCGCCCCGCGCGGGATCACCCGTCCGCTGAGCGACCTCTCGCCGGCGCGCGCGCTGCGGCGGACGGCGCGCGAGGAGCACGCGGACCTGATCGTGCTCGGCTCCACGCACGCGCCGCGCGGGCACGTCCGCGCCGGACAGTGCGCCCGGCAGGTCATCCACGACGCTCCGTGCGCGGTCGCGATCGCGGCGACCGGCGTGCACCATGAGCCGTTCGCGGTCCGCCGCATCCTCGTCGGGATCGACGGCGGCGTCGAGAGCGACGCCGCGCTGACCGCGGCCCGTGGGCTGGCCCGGACACTCGGCGCGCAGCTGAACGTGCTCACCGCCGGGGAGGTGCGCCTCGGCGATCCCGACACCGAGCTGGCGCTGGCAGCCGCGGCGGCCGACCTCGTCGTCGTGGGCTCACGTCACTGGGGGCGGCGCTCGCGCGTCGTGATCGGCAGCATCGCCGAGCGGCTGATGCGCGACGCGCCGTGCTCGCTGATGGTGGTGCCGCGCCCAGCCGAGGAGGCCAGCGACCGATGAGCGCCGTCGGCTTGACATAACCCGGCGGCGCTCATCGCACCGTCAGGGTTGCCGCGGCTGTTCACCGACGTCCAGTCACCTCTGCCGGTGCTGTGGCACGGAGTGAAATTTCAGTTGACACCGGATGTGTCATCGAATACACATTGCAGGTACAGGAGGTTCTCGCGCGGGTCGCGGCGGAGGCGTCGAAACGTCGGCGTCGGCCTGCCCGCACGCGCGAGTTCCGGGCATCACCGGAACCCCCACCGGTGCCGGCGCACGCCGAGCAGGCACAGAGGAGAGAGGCAGAATGCGAAGTGAATCGAGAGGCGGCCGCCTGATGCGGCGCCTGTTGCGCGCCCGCGCCGCCGGCACGCTCGCCGCAGCGCTCGCGGCTGCGGCCGTGTCCGGCTGCGGTGACGGCACGACCGCGACGACCAGCGGCGCCGGCGGAGACCGGACGCTGACGATCGCGACCCCGGGCTTTCCCCCGAGCCTCGACCCCGCGACGGGCGCCAACGAGCACGGCGACTACTTCAACCTCGCCTACGACCCGCTGATCGTGCAGGCTGCCGACGGCAGCTTCCAGCCCGGGCTGGCGACGAGCTGGAGATACGGGCCGCGCAACGAGAGCTTCGCCATCACCCTGCGCAGAGGCGTCAGATTCAGCGACGGCACGCCGCTCGACGCCAGAGCGGTCAAGACCTGGATCGAGCATGCGATGAGACTGCCCGGAGGACGCGGCCCGACCTATCTCGGCTCGCTCGAGTCCGTCGACGTCACGGGCCCGCTGGCGCTCACGCTGCGGTTCTCCTCGCCCACTCCGCTGCTCGAGCTGGTCTTCAGCCAGGTGCTCGAGATGGGGATGATCGGCAGCCCCAGAGCCGTCGCCGCCGGGACCCTCGCCACCAAGACCGACGGCGCCGGGCCGTACATGCTCGACCCGGCCAAGACGGTCGCGCGGGACCACTACACCTACGTCCGCAACCCGCACTACTGGAACAGAGCGGCGCAGCACTGGGACGAGGTCGTGATCAAGACGATCTCGAATCCGACCGCTGCGCTGCAGGCGCTCAAGACCGGCCAGGTGCAGGTCGCCAAGGATCAGCCGATCTCCAACATCGCGGCGGCTGAGAGCGCCGGCCTCAGATACGTCGATCCGCTGACCCTGCTGATGTCGCTGTCGCTGATGGACCGCGACGGCAGAGTCGCGAAGCCCCTGGCCGACGTGCGCGTCCGCCAGGCGATCAATCACGCGATCGACCGCAGAGCGATCGCGGAAGCGCTCGGCTCCGGCCACGCGCGCCCGACGGTGCAGATGGCCGTTCCCGGCGACGACAGCTACGACGCCGCGCTCGAGCAGCGCTACCCGTACGACCTCGCCAAGGCGAGAGCGCTGCTGGCCGATGCCGGCTACCCGGACGGCTTCAGCCTGCCGGTCCTCTCGCTCGCCGCGGTCGGTCAGGACCAGATGGCGCAGGCGCTCGCCGGCCAGCTGGAGAAGGTCGGCATCGAGCTCGAGCTGGACGTGAAGGCCACCAACGACGAGTACGTGAAGGGCCTCTCCAGCGGCAGATACCCGGCGGCGACGCTCAGCTTCGGACGGGTGCCGGCAGCGATCGACTACCAGCTGCTGTGGGGTCCCGATGCGGCGCTGTTCAACCCGTTCAGAGCGACCAGCCCGCGGCTTGACGCGCTCGACGCACGGCTCGACGCGGCCAGCGGCGAGCAGGCGCCCGCGATCGCGCGCAGCATGCAGGCCGTCACCGTCGACGACGCCTGGTACGCGCCCGTCTTCGCCGCTCCGCTCGTGGTCGTCCACAGCGACGACGTCGCCGGCGTCGTCGCGACGCCGGAGCGCAGCGTCGTCTACACGCCCGAGATCAAGCCCACCGACTGAGAGATGGACGTGCTGAAGGTGCAGACCTCCGCAGAGGCGCCGGCGGCCACGCCGCCGGCGCCGCGGCCGACGGTCCCGTGGTGGAAGAGCGGACCGATCTACCACATCTATCCGCGCAGCTTCGCCGACTCCAACGGCGATGGCGTCGGCGACCTGCAAGGCATCGTCGAGAAGCTCGACCACCTCAACGACGGAACCGAGCGGTCCCTCGGCGTCAAGGGCATCTGGCTCTCCGCGATGTACCTGTCGCCGGGGCGCGACGTCGGCTACGACGTCGCCGACCACCGCGTGATCGACCCGGCCTTCGGCACCCAGGAGGACTTCGAGACGCTGGTGCGCGAGTGCCGCAGCCGCGGCATCCACGTGATCCTCGACTTCGTCCTCAACCACACCTCGGACCTGCATCCGTGGTTCCTCGAGTCGCGCGCGAGCCGCACCAGCGCCAAGCGCGACTGGTACGTCTGGCGCAGACCAGTCCGCGGGCGCAAGCCGCCGAACAACTGGCGCTCCTTCTTCGGAGGTCCGGCATGGACCTTCGACGAGGAGACCGGCGAGCACTACCTGCACACGTTCCTGCCCGAGCAGCCGGACCTCAACTGGCACAACCCGGAGGTGCGCGCGGCCTGTCTCGACGTCGTGCGCCACTGGCTCGGCCACGGGATCTCCGGCGTGCGCCTCGACGTCTTCAACGCCTACTTCAAGCATCCGGACCTGCCGGACAACCCGCGCCGGCTCGGGCGCAGCGCGTGGAGCCGGCAGCGTCACCTCTACAACAAGGACCGTCCGGAGCTGCACGGCTTCCTCGAGGAGCTGCGCGCCCTGCTGGACGAGTTCCCGGACACGATGGCCGTCGGCGAGACCTTCGACGGCCATCCCGAGCTGGCCGCCAGCTACTGCGACAGCCTGCACATGGCGTTCAACTTCGACTTTCTGCTGCAGCCGTGGAAGCCGAGCGCGATCCAGCGCGCGATCGAGCGCTGGGACCGGCTGCTCTCACGCGAGGGGACGTGGCCGTGCTACGTGCTCTCCAACCACGACAACCCGCGCCACGCGTGGCGCTACGGTCGCGATCTCGCCAGCGGCGCGGCGGACGCTCGCGCCAAGGTCGCCGCCGCGCTGCTGCTGACGCTGCGCGGCACGCCGTACATCTACTACGGCGAGGAGATCGGGATGCAGGACGTCCCCGTCTCGCGCGACGAGGCGTGGGACGTCGCCTTCGACGGCGGCACGCGAGACACCGCTCGCACGCCGATGCACTGGGACGACAGCGCGTTCGCGGGCTTCTCGTCCCAGCGCCCGTGGCTGCCGATCGGACCCGACTACCGCGAGCGCAACGTCGCGCACCAGCAGTCCGACGGCCGCTCGATCCTCAGCTTCTACCGTCGCCTCAGCGCGCTGCGCGCGCAGACGCCGGCGCTGCTGGAGGGCAGCTGGACACCGTTGCTGAAGGCGCCGCGAGCCGCGCTCGTCTACATGCGGGAGACGCCCGGCAGCCGCGCGCTGGTCGCGCTCAACTTCACCGATCGACGCGTGCGCGTGAGACTCGACGCGCCGATGCCGACGCGTCGCTGGACGCCCCGCGTCAGCACCCGGCGACCCGACATCGGCTGGTCGGTCCACCTCGGGCAGACGCTCGAGCTGGGACCCTACGAGGCGACCGTGTTCACGTCGGAGGCGGAGCGATGACGCCCCCGCGGCTCACGCCGGAAGGGCGGTGTGACGCATGCTGCGGTTGATCGGACGGCGCCTGCTGTGGTCGATTCCGCTGCTGGTGCTGGTGCCGACGTTCACGTTCCTGATGGTGGCGTTGATCCCTGGGGACGTCGCCCGGACGCTGACCGGATCGAGCGGCAGCGAGGCGCAGTACCAGCAGCTGCGACAGACGCTGGGCCTCGACGAGCCGCTGCACGTGCGCTACTGGGACTGGCTCCAGAACGCCGTCCAGGGCGATCTCGGCATGTCGCTGTTCAGCCAGCAGCCGGTCACCGAGCTGCTCGGAAGCCGGCTCTCGGTGACCTTCTCGCTGGTGATCGGCTCGACGCTGCTGGCGGCGCTGATCGGCGTCGCCTTCGGAATCGCGGCCGCGATGCGGCCCGGCCGGAGCGGCAAGGTCGTCGACGCCGTCTCGCTCGTCGGGCTGGCGATCCCGAACTTCTTCCTGGGGCTGCTGCTGGTGGCCTGGTTCGCGGTCGCGGTCCCGCTCTTTCCGGCGACCGGCTACGTCGATCCGCAGGACTCGCCGCTGGAGTGGCTGCGGAGCATCGTGCTGCCGGTCGTGACGCTCGCGGTGCCGGGCATCGCCGTCGTCGCCAAGCAGACGCGGGACGCGATGGGCGACACGCTCGAGCGGCCGTTCATCCGCACGCTGCGCGCGTGCGGGGTCTCGCGCCGCTCGATCGTCTTCAAGCACGCGCTGCGCAGCGCCGCGATCCCGATCGTGACGGTCGTGGGCATCATCTTCGTGGGAGCGCTGAGCGGGACCGTGCTGGTGGAGACCGTCTTCGCGATGCCGGGGCTCGGCGGCGTCGCGGTGCAGGCGACGGCGCAGCACGACGTGCCGCTGATCCAGGGGGTCGCGGTCTACTTCACCGTCGTCGTGGTGCTCGTCAACCTGCTCGTCGACATCGTGTACGGCTGGCTCGATCCGCGGGTCCGCGTCGCATGAGCGCGCTCGCCACCCCGGACGCGGCCGTCGGCGCCAGCAACGGCGCGCGCGGATCGTTCGCGCGGCGACTGCTGCGCAGACCCGTCGCGATCGGCGCGATCGCCTTTCTCGCGCTGCTGACGCTCGCCTGCGTGCTGGCGCCGCTGATCGCTCCCTACGATCCCAAGGAGCAGGATCTCGCCGCCGTTCTCAGCGGCCCGACGGGCGATCACCTGCTGGGGACCGACACGCTCGGGCGGGACGTCCTGAGCCGGCTGCTGCACGGAGGGCAGCGCAGCCTGCTGTCGGTCCTCGAGGGGCTGGCCGTGGTGCTCGCGATCGGCGTGCCGCTCGGACTCCTGGGCGGGTACCTCGGCGGGCGCAGCGACCGTCTGCTGAGCCGCGTGGCGGAGCTGCTGATGGCGATTCCGGCGATCATCCTCGTGCTGGTCGTGCTCGCGGTGCTGCCGCACAACGAGGACGCCGCGATGGTCACCTTCGGCGTGCTGGGTGCGCCCGCCGTGCTGCGCGTGGTGCGCGGCGCGACGCTGAAGCTGCGCGAGGAGCTGTACGTGACGGCGGCGCGGGTCTCCGGCCTGTCGCACGCGCGGATCGTGCTGCGGCACATCCTGCCGCGCGTGACCGGCCCGGTGATCGTGCAGGCATCGATCTTCGCGGCCTACGCGCTCCTGTTCGAGACAGGGCTGGCGTACCTCGGCCTGACGGCCGACCCGACGACACCGACGTGGGGCGGGATGGTCGCCGAGGCCTCCACCGTGATGCAGCAGCAGGTCTGGCTGCTGTTCCCGGCGGGCGTGTTGATCGCGGTGACGATCATGGCCTTCGGCCTCCTGGGGGACGCAGTGCGCGACGCGGCGGTCGCGACCGAAGCGCCGGGGCGGCGGCGCGCGGTCGCCGCGGCGCCGGCCGGCATCGGCGAAGCGGCGGCGGCCGACGAGCGGCCGGACGCGCTGCTGCGCGTCCGCGGCCTCTCCGTCGTGCTGGAGCGAGGCGGCGTCGACGTGCCGATCGTCGACCGCGTCAGCTTCGACGTGATGCCGGGCGAGACGCTCGGGCTGGTCGGCGAGTCGGGCTGCGGCAAGAGCGTCAGCGCGCTCGCGCTGCTGCGGCTGCTGCCGAGCGGCATGCGCGTCGCCGAGGGCGAGATCGGGTGGGAGGGGGAGGACGTGCGGAGATACAGCGACCGCGCCTTCGACGCGCTGCGCGGTTCGACGTTCGCCTACGTCTCCCAGGAGCCGCAGGCGAGCCTCGACCCGACTTTCACGATCGGCTCCCAGTTGGTCGAGGTCGTCCGCAACCACGAGCACTGCTCGCGCGCGGCCGCCAAGGAGCGCGCGCTGGAGCTGCTGAGGCTGGTCGAGATCCCCGCGCCCGAGCGGATCGCGCGATCGCACGCGCACGAGCTGTCAGGCGGCATGGCGCAGCGGATCGCGATCGCGCTCGCGCTCGCCGGCCGACCGCGGCTGCTGATCGCCGACGAGCCGACGACCGCGCTCGACGTGACGGTGCAAGCGGAGATTCTGGCGCTGCTGCGCCGGCTGCAGGAGGAGACGGGGATGGCGATCGTGCTGATCACCCACAACTGGGGCGTCGTCGCCGACATCTGCGACCGCACCGTCGTTATGTACGCCGGCCAGGTCGTCGAGCGCTGCGCGGTCCAGGAGATGTTCGACCGGCCGCTGCATCCGTACACGCTCGGGCTGCTGGAGTCCCACCCGTCGCTGGCGACCGCGCGCGGTGCGCTGCCGTCGATGGCCGGACGCGTTCCGGCGCCCGGCGACTGGCCCGCCGGCTGCCGCTTCGCGCCGCGCTGCCGCTACGCGCGCGCCGAGTGCGAGGCCGCCCCGGTGCCGGTGCGGACGGTCGAGCCCGACCGCGTCTCGCGCTGCGTGCGGGTCGAGCAGGTCTTCCCCGTCGCGGAGGAGGTCGGTCGGCGATGAGGCCGCTGCTCGAAGTCGAGGGCCTGTCGGTCGCCTACCGGCGCCGGGGCGCCGTGGTCCGCGCGCTCGACGACGTCAGCTTCGACGTCGGCGCCGGCGAGACCGTCGGCCTCGTGGGCGAGTCAGGGTCGGGGAAGTCGACCGCCGGTCGCGCGATACTCGGGCTGACGCCGGTCAGCGCCGGGACGATCCGCTTCGACGGGCGCGACGTGACCGAGCTGCCGTTCGCCGCCCGCCGCGAGCTCTACCGCGACATGCAGATGGTCTTCCAGGACCCGTACAGCTCGCTCAACCCGTCGCGGACGATCGGGCAGACGCTCGCCGAGCCGCTGCGCGCCTTCGGCCTGCGCGACCGCGCGCAGCTGCGCGCACGGGTCCGCGAGATGCTCGAGCGCGTCGACCTTCCGCCCGAGGCGCAGGCGCGGCATCCGCGCGAGTTCTCCGGCGGCCAGCGGCAGCGGATCGCGATCGCGCGCGCGCTGATGCTGGAGCCGAGGCTCGTGATCTGCGACGAGGCGGTCAGCGCGCTCGACCTCTCGATCCAGGCGCAGGTGCTCAATCTGCTGCGCGAGCTGCAGGGCGACAGCGGCCTCAGCTACCTCTTCATCTCGCACGACCTCGAGGTCGTGCGGCACCTGTGCGACCGCATCGTGGTGCTGTACCGCGGCCAGGTGATGGAGTCGGGCGAGGGCGCTCGCGTGTCGAGGGACCCGTCGCATCCCTACACGTACGCGCTGCAGCAGGCGGCCCCCGTCCCGGACCCGCGCCTGCAGCGCAGCCGGCGCCAGGCGCGTGCCGCGCAGGCCGAGACCTCGCTGGATGCGGCCGCGGAGTCCCGCGGATGCCCGTTCGCTCCGCGCTGCCCGCACGCGCAGGCGCGCTGCCGGAGCGAGCGGCCGCGCCCGCGGGCCGTCCACGACGGCGGCCTGGTCGCCTGCCACCGGTATCCCGAGTGGCGCGACGAGCTCGCGGGGGAGGGCGTCGTCGCCGCGCCGGGCGGCGACGCGGTCGAGCCCGCGCTGCCCGGGCCGGTGGGCAGGGGGACCGATCACGATGCGTGAAGCTGTGCAACGAGGAAACGAGGGCAGGGTGCAGGGAACCGTGGAGGGGCACGTCGCACCGGGGTACGAGCCGGTCGCCGACGAGTTCGCGCGCAACTTCGCGCAGCGAGGCGAGCTGGGCGCGGCATTCGCGGTCGCGCGGGAGGGCGAGATCGTCGTCGACCTGTGGGGTGGCGTCGCCGACCGTGCCAGCGGACGGCCATGGACAGCCGATACGGCGCAGATCCTCTTCTCCGGGGCCAAGGGGCTGGTCGCGACGTGCCTGCTGATGCTGATCGAGCGCGGGGCGCTGGAGCTGGACGCGCCGGTCGTGCGCTACTGGCCGGAGTTCGGCGCCGCCGGCAAGCAGCGTGTGACGGTGCGCGAGATCGTCTCCCACACCGCGCGGCTGCCCGGCCTCGAGACGCCGGTGACATGGCAGGAGGCGACCGACGCGCAGCGGATGGCGGAGCTGCTGGCCGGGCAGCGCCAGAGCGACGACCCGCGCGCGATCCGCACGTACCACGCGATGACGTTCGGCTGGCTGGCCGGCGAGCTGGTGCGACGCGTCGACGGCCGCACGGTCGGCCGCTTCTTCGCCGAGGAGGTCGCCGCGCCGCTCGCGCTCGACCTCTGGATCGGGCTGCCGCCCGAGCTCGAGCCGCGCGTGGCGACCGTCGAGCTGGCCGCGGACTGGGGGAGCGCCGAGACGTTCGGCTCCGGTACGGGCGTCGACGACGCCGCTGCCGACCCGCTGCGCTGGTCGGTCTTCCAGAATCCGCTGCGCTACGACCGTTCCAGCTTCCCCTGGAACGAGCCGGCGTGGCACCAGGCGGAGGTCCCGAGCTCCAACGCGATCGGCACGGCGCGCTCGATCGCCCGCCTCTACGACGGCCTCGGCGAGCTGCTGTCGCCCGCGACGCTGGAGCTGGCCGTCACGCCGCTGAGCAGCCGCTGGGATCCGCTGCTCGACAGCCCGACGACCTTCGGCGTCGCGTTCCAGCTGCAGACCGAGAGACGCCCGCTCGGCCCGCCTGCCGGCGCCTACGGCCACGGCGGCTCGGGCGGTTCGCGCCACGGGCGCTGGCCCGAGCAGCGGCTGGGCTTCTCCTACGCGATGAACCTGATGCGCGAGAGCCCCGACGACGAGCGCGGCCTCGCGCTGTTGGGGACGCTGCACGCGTGCGTCACGAAGGTGCCGGCATGAGCGCCTCCGCGGAGCCGCAGGCGCCGGTGCCGTCCGAGCAGGCGCGCGCCTACCTCGACGCGGTGGGTCCGGCGGCGCCAATGTGGGAGCGCGAGATCGACGACCTGCGCGCGCAGATGCGCGAGGAGGCGGGGCGCTTCGGCGGCGATCCCGAGCCGATCGCCTCGGTCGCGGAGATCGATGCGGGCGGCGTGCCCGCGCGCCTGTACCGCCCGACCGGGGCCGAGCGCGGGGTGTATGTGTGGCTGCACGGCGGCTCGTGGATGATCGGCGACCCGGACTGCTTCGAGACGATGGCCCGCGCGATCGCGAACCGCGCCGGCTGCGCCGTGCTGTCGGTCGACTATCGCCGTGCGCCCGAGCATCGCTACCCGGCCGCGACCGACGACGCCTGGAGCGCAGTCCGCTGGGGCGCCGATCGCTTCGAGCACGTCGCCGTCGGCGGCGACAGCGCGGGCGGCAACCTCGCCGCGGCCTGCGCGCTGCGCGCGCGTGACGAGCAGCTGGAGCTGGCGCTGCAGCTGCTCGTCTATCCCGTGCTGGACCCGGACCTCGACGCGCCCTATCGCGAGGAGTTCGTGACCCGCTACGCCGCCTTCCTGGGCGAGCAGGCCGACTACGTCGGGCAGGCGCGGGCGAGCCTGGAGTACATCTGGGACGTCTACGTGCCCGATCCCGCGCAGCGGCTGCTGGCCGACGCGGCGCCGATGCGCGCCGCGTCGCTCACGGGCGTGGCGCCGGCGGTCGTGGTCGTCGCCGAGCACGACATGCTGCGGCCCGAGAGCGAGCGCTACGCGCGCCGGCTCGACGCCGCCGGCGTGCCCGTCGAGCTGTGGCCCTACCCCGGTCAGGTCCACGGCTTCGCCAACCTGCTCGGCGCGATGCCCGACGCCCGCGATCTCGTCGATCGCTCCGCCGCCGCGCTGCGGCTCGCGTTCGCCGACTAGGCCTCGACGCTTGGGGGTGGGGCGCGCCCCGCTCTAGACTGGTCGTCCAATGAACGGGGTCCGGATCAAGGACGTGGCGGCGAAGGCGGGCGTCTCGACGGCGACCGTCTCGCGCGTGCTGCACGACAACGGATACGTGTCGGCGGCGGCGCGCGAGCGCGTCGAGGATGCGCTGCGCGAGAGCGGCTACCGCATCAACGCCGTCGCGCGCGAGCTGCGCAAGCGGCGCACGATCACGATCGGGCTGATCCTCCACGGCGCGCTCTCCAACCCGTTCGTCACCGAGGTCGTCGTCGGCGCCGAGCACGCCGCCGCCGAGCAGGGCTTCAGCGTCCTGCTGTTCAACGCGCGCGGCGACGCCGAGCGCGAGTACGAGTGCGTCGAGACGCTGCTGAGCCGGCGCGTCGACGGAATCGTCTTCACAACGGCGGTCAGCGGTGACAACGTGCAGCGCGTCGTCGACGCCGGCGTCGCAGCGGTGGAGATCGAGCGCCGGCTGTGCCCGGCGGCGGCATCGGTCGTCGTCGACAACTACGACGGCGCTCAGGAGGCGATGAAGCACCTGCTCGAGCTGGGACACCGCCGGATCGGCTACATCGGCGAGCCGTTCCCCGAAGCGCAGGCGCGGCACGAGGCGACCGACATCGCGCGGCGTCGCTTCGATGCCTACCGCGACGCGCTGCGGGAGGCCGGCGAGCCGTTCGACGAGGCATGCGTCGTGCGCGGCGACTACCCGCGCGAGCAGGGCGGCTGGGGCGGCCTCGAGACCGGCGCCGCCTACATGGACCGTCTGCTGGCGCAGGCGCCCGACCTGACCGCGGTCTTCGCCGCCTCCGACCTGCTCGCCGCCGGCGCGCTCCAGACGCTCTACGCGCGCGGCGTGCGGGTGCCCGACCGGATGTCGCTCGTCGGCTTCGACGACACGTTCGCGCCGCACCTCGCGCCGCCGCTGAGCACCGTGCGGCAGCCGATGTTCGAGATGGGCTTCAAGGCCGCGTCGCTGGCGATCACGCTGATCACCGACGACCGCGCGGAGCCGCCGGTCGAGCGCTGCGCGATGAGCCTCGTGGTGCGCGCGACGACGGCGCGCCCGGGCGCGTGAGCTGAGGGACCCAGACCAGACGACCCGTGGCCGGTGGTGCGGCGCTCCGCGCGCGGCGGTCGCGCGTCCTCGCTCCCGCCCTCACCTCTCCTACGCCCGATAATCGATCTTATGTGAACTACTAGGAGAAGATGCGGCGAGCAACGACCCGGAGCCAAGCCGACGGCGCTATCTCGGACCGGTCCGCTCGAGCTTCGTCCAGCCGCGCCAACCGCGCTCCTCGAGCAGCTCGAGCAGGCGCGCCGCGATCGGCGTGGCTTGGAGGAAGGTCGCGTCGAGCAGCTCGACGAGCTCGTCGGTCATCGGGTCCGCGCCGTATGCCTCCAGCTCCTCTTCGTAGAGCGCTTCGATCGACGCGACCAGCCGGTCGGCCAGCGCGGGCAGCCGGGGATCGTCGCGCTCCCACTCGAACGCCGCCGTGCCGATGTCACGGTAGAGCTCGAGGAGCGTCGGGTCCTCCAGCTGCGCCCGCTTCGAGGTCATGTACATCGGCATGCTCGCGGGCAGCCGGGCCGCGACGAGGATCCACGCGTCGCGCTCGGCGTCGACCATCCGCTCCGGAAAGCCGAGCTGGCGCATCCGCTCGAGGTAGGCGACGGCCTCCGGGGGCAGCGCGAGGCTGTCACCGGCCGCAAGCTGCGCGATCCGCTTGCGGTGCCGCTGCCGCTCCCGGATCTCGGCCTGCAGGCGGTGGTCGATCTCCTCGACGGCCGCGGCGAACTCGTCCGGATCGGCCGCGAGCAGCTCGCGCACGCGCGACAGCGGCACGCCGGCCTCGGCGAGCGTGCGGATGCGGATCAGCTCGACGACCGCTACAGCGTCGTATCGCCGGTAGCCGGAGGCGTCGCGCCCCGGTTCGGGCAGCAGGCCCTTCTGGTGGTAGAAGCGGACCGCGCGCACCGTGACGCCGGCGTACGACGCCAACTGGCCGATCGTGAGCACGGGATTCTCCTATTTCGCGGGCACGCGGAGGAACAGCCGCCGCGACCACAGGTAGCCGAGCAGGGATATCAGCACGCACCAGCCGATCGCGAGCCACAGGTCGGAGTCTGTCGGCGCTCCGGTGATCAAGGCCCGCACGGTGTTGATGATCGGCGTGAACGGCTGGTACTCGGCGAACTGCCGCAGGCCCCACGGCATCGCGTCCGTCGGCACGAAGCCGCTGCTGATGAACGGCAGGATCATCAGGAACATCGGGGTGTTGCTGGCGGTCTCCACGCTGTCGGCCGCCAGGCCCATGCCGACGGTGAGCCAGGTGAGCGCGAACGCCAGCAGCACCAGCAGCGCGCCCGCGCCGAGCCACCCCAGCAGGCCGGCGTCGGAGCGGAACCCGAGCAGGAACGCGAACGCCGTCACGATCACCAAGGAGAAGGCGGTCTTGATCACCGCGCCCAGCACATGGCCAGTGAGAACCGACACCCGCGCGATGTTCATCGTGCGGAAGCGGGCGATGATCCCGGTGGTCATGTCGGTCGCGGTCGCGATCGCGGTTCCGAGCGCCACGCTGGCGACGGTCATGATCAGGATGCCCGGCGTGATGAAGACCAGGTAGTCGCTGCGGTCGCCGACGCCTGACTGACCCGGCAGACCGGCGCCCATCGTTCCGCCGAAGACGTAGACGAAGAGCAGCAGGAACAAGATCGGCTGCGCGACGAGCATGATCGACAGCGAGGGATAGCGGCGGATGTGCAGCAGGTTGCGGCGCAGCATCGTCGCCGAGTCACGGACGGTGTAGGTGGTGCTCATGCGGAGATCTCCTCCGTTGCGGGCGCCTCGGTCGCGTGGCCGGTGAGCGCGAGGAAGACGTCGTCGAGATCGGCGTTCTCGACGGTCACGCCGACGACGCCGTCGTCGTCGAGTCCGTCGAGCACCCGACGCAGCCCCGCGACGGTGCCGTCGTTGGGCAGCTGCAGGATGAGCGCCTCGGCGTCCGCGGTGGCGTCGGCATACGACGCAGCGGCCGCGGCCAGCGTTGCGGCATCGGTGAACTGCACCGACACCTGGCCGCCGGGCACCCGCCGCTTCAGCTCTGCGGCGGTGCCCTCGGCGACCAGCCGACCGCCGTCCAGGACGCCGATGCGGTCGGCGAGGTGATCGGCCTCGTCGAGATACTGCGTCGTCAGCAGCACCGTCACGCCGTCGGCGACCTGCTCCCGCACGATCGCCCACAGCTCGCGCCGGCTGCGCGGGTCGAGGCCGGTGGTCGGCTCGTCGAGGAAGATCAGCCGAGGTCTCGCGATGAGCGTCATCGCCAGGTCCAACCGCCGCTTCATGCCACCGGAGTAGGTCTGCGCCGACCGGTCGGCGGCGCCGACGAGGTCGAAGCGCTCCAGCATCTCGCTCACGGTGCCGGCGACGGTCGCCCGCTCCAGATGGGCCAGGTCGGCCATCAGCCGCAGGTTCTCGCGGCCCGTGAGCCGCTCGTCGATCGCCGAGAACTGCCCGGTGACGCCGATCGACGCGCGCACCCGGTCCGGCGCCCGACGCACGTCGTGGCCGGCGACGCGGATGTCGCCATCGTCGGCCGTCAGAAGGGTCGCGAGGATGTTGACGATCGTCGTCTTGCCGGCGCCGTTGGGGCCCAAGAGGGCGTACACCGATCCCTCCCCCACGGTGAGGTCAACGCCCGAGATCACCTCGTGATCGCCGTACGACTTCCGCAGCCCGACGACCTCGATCGCGTTGTTCCGATAGCTCATGCAGCGATGCTACGACCCTGACGCAGCGTCAAGGTCAAGGCGAATTCTGCTGCGCTGCCGCTACGCCGATCCGGCGGTCACGATGCCGTGCTCGTATGCGAACACAACCGCCTGAACGCGGTCGCGCAGCCCGAGCTTGAACAGGATCTGACCGAAGTGGCTCTTGACGGTCGCGTCGGTGATCACGAGCCGCTCGCCGATCTCGCGGTTCGACAGGCCGCGCGCGACGAGCGCCAGCACCTCGCGCTCGCGCGGCGTCAGCTCGTCGAGGACGGCCGGCGGCGGCCCGACCGGGCCGGCGCCCGCGGCGAACTCCGCCACGAGCCGGCGGGTGACGGACGGTGACAGCAGCGCGTCGCCGGTGTGAACGACACGGATCGCCTCGATCAGCTTCTCGCGCCGCGCGTCCTTGAGCAGGAAGCCGGCGGCGCCGGCGCGGAGCGCGCCGAAGACGTACTCGTCGAGGTCGAACGTGGTGAGCACGAGCACGCGCGGCGCGGGATCGAGCTGCGTGAGCCGCGCCGCTGCCTCGACGCCGTCCATGCGCGGCATGCGGATGTCCAGCAGCACCACGTCGGGCTGGAGCGCGCGCGCTTGCTCGATCGCCTCGACGCCGTCGGCGGCCTCGCCGACGACCTCGATGCCGTCCTGCGTCTGCAGGAAGAGCCGGAGGCCGGTGCGGATCAGGTCCTGGTCGTCGGCGATCAGGATGCGGATGTTCACAGCGGCAGTCTCGCAGCCACGCGAAAGCCGCCGCCGGTGGCGTGCCCGGCCTCCAGCTCACCGCCGAGCAGGGCGACGCGCTCGCGCATGCCCGTCAGGCCGTGACCTGTCCCCGTCGTGCCCGCGGCGCCGTCGTCGATGACCTCGACGTCGAGGCGCTCGCCGTATCTGAGCGCGACGGTGACCGATGTGGCGTGCGCGTGCCTGAGCGCGTTCGTCAGCGCCTCCTGCACGATCCGGTAGACGGACAGCTCGACGCCGCCGGGCAACGGCCGCTGCTCGCCCGTGACGCGCAGCTCCACCGGAAGCCCAGCGGCGCGGTAGTCGTCGACGAGCGCGCGCAGATCAGCCAGCGACGGCTGCGGGCGCAGGTCCGCGACCCGCTCGGGCTCGCGCAGCAGGGCGAGGATGCGCCGCAGCTCCGCGAGGCTCTCCTCCCCGCTCGCCTCGACCCGCGCCAGCGTGTGGTCGGCAACGTCGGGATCGCTGCGCAGCACGTCGCGCGCGCCGCGCACGCCGACGAGCATCACGCTGACCGAGTGCGCGACGATGTCATGCAGCTCGCGGGCAATCGCCGCCCGCTCCTCGTGGATGACGTTCCGAGCCTGCTCCTCGGCCGAGCGACGGCGCGCCTGCCAGTAGGCGCCGAGGAGACAGGCGATGACCGAGACGGGCGGCGAGTTGATCGATGCGACCTCCAGGATCACGGCCGTGGGGACGACAGCGGCGAACGCGACGCGCCGATCGCAGGTGTCCGCGACCGTGAACAGGGCGACCAGCACGGGCGCGCCGCCCGGGCTGTCCCCGAGCGCGGCCAGCGTCACCCCGCACGCGAGCGTGAAGGCCAGCACCGCCAGTGGGGCGCGACGGCGTGCGAGCAGCGCGGCGCCCGCCAGCACGGTGAGGGAGATGCCGCGGAGGGACGGCTCGCTCGCGTCGTCGTAGAGCAGGCTGAGCTCAGTGATCGTCGCGAGGACCGCGACGGCGAGATCGAGCGCGTGCGCCCTCGCCCCGGGTCCCGCTGCTGCGATCTTCGCGCCGACCCCGCCGGCGAGATCGAGCGCCCGCGCCCTCACGCCAGGTCCCGCCGCCGGTCGCTCGCGATCGCGACGACGAGGAGCGGCGCCGTCCACGCCGCGAGGACCAGCGCGGCCGCGCCGATCGACAGCGTGGTGTCGTGCGTCATCCCTGTCAGCACTTGCGCGGCGCCGAACGGAGTCAGGTTGCCGACCGCCTCGTCGGCCTTGGAGAGCAGGGGGTTCAACACGAAGTTCAGCATCAGCAAGGCGACGACGCCGGCGACCTGGTTGCGCACCAGCGCGCCGAGCGCCACCCCCATGATCACAAACAGCAGCCCCGCCCCCAGGTTGGCGCTTGCGACCGCCGCGACGTCGCCGACACCGAGGTCCGGGCCGGGATGGTCCGCGAGCAGCGGCAGCCCGAGCGCCAGTGACGCCGCCGTCATCGCCGCGGTGATCCCGAGACCCGTGGCGGCGTACACGCCCGCGCGGGCGAGCAGCAGCCGCACGCGCTCGTTGCCTGCCGCCAGTGCCGCGGGAGCCGCGGTGCGGTGGCGGAACTCCCCCGCGACTCCGACGACGCCGAACAACGCGAGCAGGAACGGCAGCCCGGTGAGCGCCTCGCGCTTCTCGCTGATCGAGTCGAGCTCGCCCGACGCGACCGCCACGGCGACGACGTTGAGCACCGCCAGCACGACACCGGCCGCGGTGTAGCCGAGCAGCGTGCGTGTGGTCAGGACCTTCAGCAGCTCGCCGCGGATCATGCCGTCGCCTCGAAGAAGAGGTCCTCGAGCGAGCCGTCCGCCGGGCCGCTGTGCACCAACTCGCCGCCGTTGAGCACGAGCACGTCGTCGACCGTCTGCTCAGCCTCAGCCAGCAGGTGACTGGAGATCAGGACGGTCCCGCCGGCCGCGGCCCGCTCCCGCAGCAGCTCACGCACCCAGCGGATCCCGCGCGGGTCGAGCCCGTTCAGCGGCTCGTCGAGGATCAACACGTCGGGATCGCCCAGCAGCGCCGACGCGAGCCCCAGCCGCTGGCGCATGCCGAGCGAGAATCTCCCGGCGCGGCGGCCAGCGGCCTCTTCGAGGTCCACCAGCTCCAGCACCTCCTCGACGCGGCGGCGCGGGAGGCCCGCCAGCGCGGCCAGCGAGCGCAGATGCGCGCGCGCCGTGCGGCCGGGATGGGCGCCGCAGGCCTCGATGTGGACGCCGAGCGTGCCGTGCACGACCGCGCGGCCCCTCGTGGGCCGCGCGAGGCCCGCGATGGCGCCCAGCGCGGTCGTCTTGCCCGCGCCGTTCGGGCCGAGGAACCCGGTGACGGCGCCGCGGCGCACGCTGAAGGACAGGTCGTTGACAGCGACGACGCGGCCATGGCGCTTCGTCAGACCTTCGACAGTGATCGAGTTCATGCGCCAAGGATCGACACCGCCGACCTCTCGCACATCGGCTCGCAGTCTGAACTTGGTCTCCGACCAGCGTCTAGCCTCCGGCCTAGTCGATCACGAGCTTGAGCGGTCTGCGGTGGCCGATCACGAGCGTGTAGCGGCGGTCGAAGAGGCGTCTGCGGACTGTCAGCGTCAGGCGGCCGCGCTTCAGCGTGCCGGTCGCGTGGACGATGCCGGCCCGCGACAGGCGCACGCCCCCGCCGGGCAGCGTTCTGGGCAGGCCCGTGCAGACGACCTGCCGGCCGCGGCGGGCGCTGCAACGGATGCGGAGCGTCGTCGGGGCTCTGCTTCTGGCGGCTGCTCTCGCGGGTGGTCTCTGTGACGGCGCGGGCGTTCCGCCACCGCCACCGCCCGCCGGCGGCTGCGGCTGCGGCGGCTGCTGTCCCCCACCGCCCGGCGACTGCGGCACGACGGGCACCGGCAGCCCGACGCCGCTCAGCGGGATGGCGATCCGACCGCCTGCGGACAGCACGTTCGCGACGGACAGCGTCGCCGACCGCTCGCCCTCCGCGCTCGGCGTGAAACGGACGCCGACGAAGCAGCTCTCGCCTCTGCTGAGCAGCAGCGTGGCGCAGCCGTCCGTGACGATCGTGAAGTCACTCGCGTTCAGTCCCTCGATCGTCGCGGACCCGAGCGGCGCGAGGAGATGGCTGACGGCCGTCACGGGGACGCTCACGACCGCGCTCCGGCGACCGCTCGTCTGCTCGCCGAAGTCGGCCGGCACGGTCCGCGTGATCGTGCGCGCGAAGAAGCGATCGCTCCCGCCGGACTGGCTCAAGTCGCCGATCGACAGAATCGACCCGTCGCCCAGCGGGACGAGCTGCCCGTTGTCCTGCTGCGAGGGCGGGTTGCCGGTGTCGATCACCGCACCCGTCGCCGGGTCGAGGACGACCGACCGCCGTGGGCCCGGAATGCTCGGCGATCCTCGCCCCAGCAGCAGCACGAGGCCGCCGGAAAGCGCGGCGGCGTCCGCGATCGGGAACGTCGCTCCCGCGAGCAACGACTGCACGCTGCCGTCGAGCGGGTCGTAACGGTCGACGCCACCGTCTGTCGGGTTCCAGAACTCGCCGACGGTGCCTCCGGCCAGCAGCAGCGAGCCGTCGGGCGTTGGGATCGCGGTATGCCGATACCGCACCTGCGGAAGCGGCTGAAGCGTCGTCCAGGTCCCTGTCCCCGCGTCGAACCGGAACACCCTGTCACTCTCGTAACCACCGCTCACGACGACGTCGCCGTCGGGCAGCTTCGCCGCGGTCGCGAGGTACGTCGCGACCGGCAGCGGGTCGACCGGCGTCCAGCTGTCCGCCACCGGGTCGTAGCGCGCGGCGGTCGCCGTCGGGCCGAACGGCCCTCCCCCCATGCCCGTCTCGTACCCGCCCGCGACCAGCACCGTTCCGTCGTCGAGCGGGGTCGCGGTGTGGTTCCAGCGGTGCAGCGCGAGCGGCGTTCCCTGCTCCCAGCTGTCGGTGGCGGGAGCGTAGAGCTGCACCAGGGTGACGTCCTGCCCGCTCACGATCCCGCCCACGACGAGCACGCGCCCGTCCGGGAGCGTCACCGCCGCGAGGCCGCCGCCGTTGCTCGGGTGCGGGATCGGGCTCCGGTCGCTCCACGTCCCGGTCTCGACGTCGTACCGCGCGACGCCCGGGTCGACCGTCGGGGGCGCACCGAGGTCGCTGCTCCCTTCCAGCACGAGCGCGTCGCCGTCGGGCAAGGTCACCGCGACCGACTGGAGATGCCCCTGGAGCGGTTCAGCTCTCGTCCATCCGGTTGGCGCGGGCCCCGCAGCCGCTGCGGCGGGCGCGAGCGCGACGCAGAGGAGCAGGGTGAGCACGAGCGACGGCAACGTCCTGGCGGGCTTGGGCATGGGCGGTCCTGGTCGGTGAACGGGCGACGTGCCCCGAGTGGTCGGCGGCGGGCGGGAAATCTGGATGCCGGCGCGCCAGGATCGCACCGCGGTCGGACGTCGAGGCGCTCGACAGAGATGAGTAGTCACTGCTCATGACGACGGCACGGCCGTACACAGGCGCGAGATCGCTCGGTCGCCCCGCGCACCGCTACCTGCGCGTGCTGGCACGCTGAGCGGCGCGGGCCGTGCGGCTGCCGTCGACGCTCCGAAGGTAGCGCGCGTCGCGACGTTCGACCGACGACGGGCGTCGCCGGCGGCGTCGATAGTGCGGCGCATGCACACCGCTCCCATCGCCGTCCGGCTCGGGGCCGCGGCCGCGCTCGTCGCGGCCGCGGCATTCGCGACGCTCTGCGGCATCCACATCACGCACGGGACCTTCGACGACGATCCGTCGACCACCGTCGAGTACGTCAACCTGCTCGCCTTCGCGGTCGCGCTCGCCGGCTCGGCGCTGGCCGCGCCGGCGCTCGGCGCCGCGACGGCGGCCCCGGCGTGGGCCACGCGGCTCGCCTGCGGCGGACCGCCGCTGGTGCTCGTCGGCGTTCTGGCGACCCTCGTCACCGGCAGCAGCCCGAGCTGGTTCGGCGTCGTCGCGGTTCCCGGCAACCTCGGCTGGCTCGCCGGCCTCACGTGGATGGCCGTCGTCGCCTGGCGCGGTCGCACGCTGCCGCGCTGGGCGGCCGCCGGACTGCCGCTGACGGTGATCGCCGGCGTCGGCCTCGCCCAGCTCGGCGGCGGGATCGTGCCCGCGCTGCTGTGGGCCTACCTGGCCGCCACGGCGCTGCGGACGAGCGTTCCGCGCGCCGGCCAGCTCGCGTCCTGAACACCGCCGTCGTCGTGCCGGGCGCGGCGCCGTGCTGCCCGCGGACGTGCGCGCCGGGCGGGTCGTTGCCCGCCCGGCGCGCGCTGTCGCAAGCGCGGCTCGGCCGCCGCTCAGCGCGTCACGCGCACGGCGACCGTGCGCGTGATCGTTCTGCCGCCGAGCTGCAGGCGGAGCTGGACGCGGTGCGTGCCGACCCGTGCGGCGGCGCCGACGCGCAGCCGCAGGGTCACGTTGCGCGACTGGCCGGCGGCGAGTGTCGCGACCCGCACCGCGCGGGTGCGGCCGGCGCGCAGCGCTCTTGGCGTGCGCACGGACGCGGTCGCGGACGGCAGCGCCGCGCTCGTGCCGTTGCGCAGCGTCAGCGTGTACTGCGCGGTGCGGCCGCGGCGGACCGACGCTCTCGAGGCTCTCGCCGAGACGACGAAGGTGCCGTCGCGGCCGGCGGGGCCGGCCGGCCCGACGGGTCCGAGCGGTCCGACGGGACCGACCGGACCGCCGGCGCCCGCGGGGCCGCCGGCCCCGTCGTTGCCGGAGCTGCCCGGCTCGCCCTGCTCGCCTCTCGGCCCCTGCGAGCCGTTCTGCCCGTCTTCGCCGTCGGCCCCGCTCGGCAGCGTCGTGCTCGTGCCGCTCAGCGCCACCGTCGCCTCGCCGCCGGGCAGATTGCCCTTCACGACGAGGTCAGCGCTGGAGGTCGCCTGCACGCGCGAGGGCGAGAAGCGCAGCTGCACGCGGCAGCTGTCGCCGATCCCGAGCGTCAGGTCGGCGCAGTCGTCCTGACCGATGAGGAACTCGCCGGCCGAGTCGTCGTCGTCCGCGCGCACGCGCACGCCGTCGACCACCAGCTTCTGCGCCCCGCTGTTGGTGATCGTCACCCACTTGCCGAGGCTGGTCGTGCCAGCCGCCTGCGGGGCGAATGTCGGCGCGGCCGCGTCGACCTGCGCGCCGACGGTGCCGGCGAGCGTGAACAGATCGGTGCGCGCCTTGCGATGACGCGGGTTCGACTGCTGCTTGTTCTTCGTGCCGCCGGGCGCGAACTCGACGAAGCCCTGGTCCATGATCAGCCGCACCTGCGCGCCGGGGACGAGCGTCTCGGGCATCGCGCCGAAGCCCTCCCACGCCGCCGGGGCGTCGGCGAACGCCTCCTCGCTGTTGGGCACCGGCGTCGTCAGCCGCACCGGCGCGTCATCGCGCTCGCCGGTCCAGCTGAACAGCGCCTGCTCCGGGGTGCCGCCGCCCGGGTAGAAGCCGCCGAGGACCAGGTACTGGCCGGCCGCGTTCTTGCGCAGCTCGCGGATGCTCATGCCGTCGAGGTCGAGCAGGATCGGATCGGCGAAGCGGGCGCTCGCGTCGCGACCGCTGGTGACGCCCTCGAGGTTGAGCAGCGGCACGATCAGCGCCTTCCCGCCCACCTCGTGCGGCAGCACCGGCGAGCGGAAGCCGAGGTAGAGCGCTCTGTCGTCGGGCGAGAACTCGACGCCCTCGAGGTTGAGGCCGCTGAGTCTGTCCGGTCTGCCGCTCTGGGCGGCGTCGAGGCCGAGCGGGTTGCCGTTGGCGATGTCCCAGGCGACGAGGTCGCGCCGCACGCCGCCGTAGGCGCCGATGCGCGTCAGCTCGACCTGCTCGCCGCTGCCCGAGATGCGCGTCGCGATGACCGTGTGCCGGCTCCGCTCGACGCCGCCGGTCTTGTTGTTGCCGTGCGAGCCGAACCAGTAGGCGACGTCGCCCTTGCGCGCCGAGGACTCGTGGTCGATCTCGCCGCCGGAGCCGTCGTCGGGGTTGGGCGAGGCGCCGATCGGAAAGTCCCGCAGTGCCGGACCGGAAACGTCGTCGCGGTAGAGGAACAGCTCGTTCGACTCGTCCTCCGCGACGATCATGTAGCCGTCGCCGACGTCGATCGCGGTCGAGGGATCGGAGACGCCCTGCAGCACGCGGCTCGTCGTCGTCGTCGCGTTGGTGGTGCCGTAGGGGACCGCCAGCGACGCCGTCTTGCCGCCGGCGCCCGTCACCGTCAGCGTCACGTCCGACTGCCCGAATGCGATCGGGGTGAAGAGGACCGAGCGGCGCGGGCCGGTTCCGACGACGGTCACGCCGGCGGTCGGGAGCGACAGCTCGTTGGCGGAGGCGGCCGTCACCGTCAGGTCCGACGGCGGGACCGGGTCGCCGTACTCGTCGAGCTGGCTGACCTCGATCGTCACGCCGGGATTGGTCGGGTCGCCGACGACGCCGGCCTGGTCGGGCACGTTCGAGGTGATCACCGGCGCCGCAGCGCCGGCCGGGTTCGGCGGCGAGACGGCGACCGCGATCTTGCGGGCCGGGGTCGGCAGCAGGGTCGCGGCGACCGCGTCCGTGACGAGGTCGACCATCACGACGTTGCCGGAGGTCGCCGGGATCCACGCCTCGCGGCCGTTCGGCGTGATCACGAGGCCGGTCGGCGTGCTGTTGGTCGCGCTGATGTCGACGTCGTGGCGCTCGCCGGTTGCCAGCTCGAAGGTGGAGAAGGTGCCGCCGACGGCCGGGACGTACAGCTCGCCGCCGTCTCTGGAGAGCTCGACGGCGCGGGCGTTGCCGGTCGTCGTCAGCGTTCTGGTGACGGTTCTGCTCGCGAGGTCGAAGACGAGCACTCTCGCGCCGTTGCCGGCGGCGACGTAGACGGTCTCACCGTCAGCGGAGATCTCCATGTCGCCCGAGCCCTGCGACGCGTCGATCGCGGTCGCGGTGCCGGTCGTGAGGTCGACGGTGACGAGCGCGTTGCGGCGCGCGGTGATCAGCGTCTCGCCGTCCGGCGTGATCGCGACGCCGCCCTCGGAGACGTTCAGCCCGCTCGCGCCGGGGATCGCGATCGCCGTCCCGAGGACCGGCGTCGCGCCCGACAGGTCGATCGGCACGACGGTCGTCGTGGTGATGACGTAGAGCGTGTCGCCATCGGGCGACACGACGCCGCCTCTGGCGTTCGTCAGCGCCGCGCCGGTGATGTCGGTCCCGAGCGCGTTGGTCGCGACGTCGACCGGCGTCACCTTGCCGGTCGAGCTCGTGCCGCTGATCGCGTACGCGGTCAGCTGGTCCGGGGCGATCGCGATGTCGTTGAGCGTGCCGTTGACGCTCAACGACGTGCCCAGGGCTCTCGTGCCGAGGTCGATCGGCGCGACGAAGCCGGTGCTGGTCGTGCCGCCGACGGCGTAGACGGTCGAGGCCGCCGACGCGAGCGACGGGCCCGCAAGCGCAAGCGCGAGCGCCGCGCCGGACGCGGCGAGCGCGCGGCGGCGGGTGGACGCACGCGCGGGACGGGCAGCGCCCGCGTCCGGGGACGCGGGCGGCGTGGGGATCGTCAAGGAAGGGCTCCTCCGGGGAATGACGGACGAGCGTCACCGTGACCAACGCTGACACGCCACCTGTGATCTCACGGTGACGGTGCTGTGAAGATCGTGCGGAGGCGTGTTGCGGACGTGTGACGACGCGCGCTCAGCGGCGTCTCGCCGCCTTCCGCGGCGGCTTGCCGGAGCTGACGACGATGCGGACCGAGCTGCCGGCTCTGTACAGGCCGCGGCCGGGCTGCGTCGAGATCACGGCGCCCTTCGGAACGCTCGCCGAGCGTCTCTGCGTGACCTTGCCGATCTTGCAATCGAGCTGGCGGAGCAGTCCGCGCGCGACGCCGCGCGCGAACGCGCCAGTTCTTGGAGCAGTGCGGCGCCGCTGGGTCGCCTCCTCCCCCGCGCCGCCGTCAGCGAACCCGCGCGACCGTCAGCACGCCGTCGTTGAAGAAGCCCTCGCCGCTGTCCTGGACGCCGCCCGTGACGACCTGGGAGCCGCCTTCGAGCGGCAGCTCGAAGCTCATCGGGCCGATGCCGGGGAGGCCCGGCCCCGGCTGGCCGGGGACCGGCGGCGGGTCGAAGCTGCCGGTTGAGGGGCAGTCGACGCTGGCGGTCGCGATCGCGCGGTCGTAGCTCCACGTCACGCGCAGCCTGCCCTCGTCGGTGCGGTCGAGCTCGACCGTGAAGGTGCCGCCGTCGCCCACCGGCGCGACGTAGCCGCATTCGTGCTTGGTCGTGAAGACGAGCCCGTTCCAGGTCAGCGGCCCGGTCGCGGTCCAGGCGTTCTCGCCGACCTCTCTCGCCGGGACGGTCACCGCGATCTGGCCGGCAGCGTCGTGGGTGGCGAAGACGCCGCGCCCGTCGACGTTGAGCGCCACCGTGTAGCCGCACTCCTCTCTGTCGGCGCGCTTCAGCGCGACCTTGCGCGCGTACTCCAGCCCGGCGAGCATCAGCAGGTCCGTGTGGACCGCGGCGGTGACCATCGCCTTGATGTTGTCGATCGAGCGCAGGTCGCTGTACCCGATCCCGCGCGCGTAGTTCCAGCCGCCCTTGGGGCCGAAGACGCCGCCGGCGGAGTCGTCGAAGTGCTCGGCGTCGCGTCTCAGCGCGCCCTCGACGTCTCTGGAATCGAGGATCGCGTCGCGGCCGAAGCCGCGGCCGAGCCGGCGGCCGCGGTAGGTCTGCGTCGGCACGCCGCTGCCCGACGACTGGAAGGTCGTGCGGACCTCGACGTCGAGCGTGCCGTCGGCCCGTGAGGTGTAGGTGAACTCCGCCTCGACCGACTGCTCGACGACGAGCGGCGGCTTGCCGTCGCGCTCGACCGTGATCTTCACGCTGCCTCTCGCCTTCACGCTCCCTCTGCGCTCACCTCTGTCTGACGGGCAGGCCGCGATCTTGTCCTCGAATGAGACCCTCGCTTCCCCTCTCACCCGCTCGAGGTCAGCCGCGAGCTTGTCAGTCAGGCCGGGCGCCAGCTCGGTGATGCCGTCGCGGCTCGCCTCGACCGTCGCGGTGGCGGTCGTCGTCGAGCCGCTGTCGGCGCCGCTGACCTCCTGCATGCCGATCGTCAGCGAGCCTCTGACGCCGTCGTGGGGCGCGAACGTGGTCGTCTCCGTGTCGCCGTCTCCGGCGGCGGCAGCGCGGGTCGCGCCGGCCGCGGCCGCCGCCCGCTTCCAGCCGTCGAGCGTCACGTCGACGATCCGCCGCGCACCTCTGCGACCGAGCGCCCGCTCCAGCCGCGCGCTCGCGCGCGGGTCGATCGCCTGCGCCCGGTGCAGCGCGTCGGTCATCGTCCCGGCTTGACCGATCGCCGTCGCGCTCGGAGCGGGCGGCTTGCCGACGGCGAGCGCGCGGCAGCGCAGGCGGCCACGCCGGTCGCGCACGGGGACGAGCTTCCGGCCGCGCTCCCGCACGATCGGGACCGTGTCCTGCGGGCAGCGCTGCTTCGTCGGGCCCTGTCTGGCGCCAGCAGGGGCGGCGGCCCCTGCGACGGCCGGCGCGGTGACGGGAATCGCCGCGGCAGCGAGCGCCAGCAGCAGGAGGGGAAATGAAAGGAGGAGACGCACCGCGCGAGTAAAGCCGCGGTCGCGCCCCTCCCACCTCCTCCGAAGGTCGCTCGCCGTCGGGCGGAAAGGCTGATTCGCCGGCCCGACGGCGTCGTGCCGGCCTCAGCGCGGCGCGATCACGCGCAGCCAGCGGTGCGCCGGCCGCGAGAAACCGTGCTCGGTGCGCGCTCGGATCGTCAGCCGGTACAGCCCGGGCGTCAGTCTCAGCCGGATCGTGCGGCGGCCGGAGACGGTCGCGACGACGGCGGTCGGCGCCAGCCTGCTGACCTTCTGGACGCCCCGCAGCCTGCCGGTGAAGCGGCGGTTGGGATCGGGCGCGGGGCAGCGCGCCATCCCCTTCGTCCCGACGCCGCGCGCGATCCGCAGCTCGACCGGTCGCAGCGTCGCGAGGCGCAGCCGGAAGTCGACGCGCACGACGCCGCTGGCAGTCGGGCGCACGCAGTTCGGCGTCAGCCGGAAGCGCTCGATCGCGCGACGCTTGACGGGCGGCTTTGCCGGCCGCGCCGGTGCTCCGGGAGCGACCGGCGGCGCCGGCGTCTGCGGGGCCGCGGGCGGCGCCGGCACCACCGGAACGACCGGCGGGCCAACCGGCGGATCGACGGGCGGGTCGACCGCTCTCGTCGCCCCCACGCCGGCCAGCGGCGCGGCCGGCGAGCTCTCGGCGTTGTCGTCGAAGGTCAGCTGCGCCGCGCGGGCGCCGACGGCCGAAGGCGTGAAGCGGACGCGCACGACGCAGCTGGCGGCCGGCGCCAGCTCCCTCCCGGCGCAGCCGTCGGTGACGATCGCGAAGTCGCCGGCGTCGGCGCCCGCGATCGCGCTGCCGTCGATCCACATGCGGTTGCCGCCGGCGTTGGCGACGGTCACGTCGCGCTCGACCGTCTCGCCGACCCTCACCGAGCCAATCTCGGGCACGGTCGAGCTGCGCTCGGTCGGCGGCGTGAACAGCTCGGCGCTGCTCAGGCTGCTGCCGCCGGCGGCGAGCACTCTGCCGTCCCTCAGCGTGGTCAGCGACGGCAGTGCCCGCAGGTCTCTCATCGCGTATGCGGAAGAGATCGCTCCGCTCGCCGGATCGATCAGCGGAGTCGTGCGGCTGGCGTCGTTGGTGACCAGCACGCGACCGTCGTCGAGCGTCGCCGCGTACGCGATGTTCCCGCCGTACGGCAGTCTGCCGCCAGACGACCACGACCCGGCCGCCGGGTCGTACAGCTCGATCCCGGACACGAAGCCGTCGCGGTTGACCCCGCCCGCGACGAGCATCCGGCCGTCGGGCAGCGACGCCGTGGCGGCCTGGCCGCGCGCCGTCGCCATCGAGGCGGCCGGGCTCCAGCTGTTCGTCGCCGGATCGTAGACGTCGGCGCTGGCGTGGAAGGTCGTCGACGGGCTCGCGTTGAAGCCGCCCGTGGTGAGCACTCTGCCGTCCGCCAGCAGCGCGGCGTTGAGGTTCTCGCGCCCGTCGCTCATTCTGTTCGCGGTCGTCGTCCAGAAGCCGGTCGCCGGGTCGTACACCTCACCGGTCGCGCTCGCGAGGCGCGCGTCGTCGGAGCCGCCGATCACCAGCACTCTGCCGTCGCCCAGCAGCACGGCGGAGTGGCCGTTGCGCGGCGTGTTCAGCGCGCCGGTCGCGGTCCAGGTGTTCGCCACGGAGTCGTACACCTCGGAGCTCGTCGTGATCCCCGTGGCGGTATCCCCGCCGGTGACGAGGATGCGGCCGTCGGTCAGCCGCGTCGCCGAGGCGTAGTGGCGCGGGACGAGCACCGGCGCAGCCATCGTCCACGTTCCGGTCGCGGTGTCGTAGCGCTCGGCGGACGGAACGTCGAAGCCGCCGTCGAAGCCGCTGATCGCCAGCGGGTCGCCGTCCGGCAGCAGCGCCACGGCGTGAGCGCGGTTTCTGACCGCCATGCTGCCGGTCGGCTCCCAGCCGGACGCGGCGAGCGCCGGCGCGCCGGCGGCGAATCCCAGGGCCGCCGACAGTCCGACGACGATCCCTGTGCGACGCAGCGTTCTGGTGACCATCGACGGACCGTACAGCGAGACTCAATCGTCTCGTTTTCAGCACGGGGCGCGGCGCCGCGCGAAGCGGGACGCCGCGGCGCCGCCCCTCCCTACTTCGTCGCGCCTCTCTGCAGCTCGGAGACGTCGATCGACTCGCCGGGGATCGGGATCTCGAATTCCTCGTCCCAGCCCTCGAACGTCATCACGCCTCTGTCGTCCTGGGCGGTGATCCGCAGCGGCAGCGGGGTGCCGGTCGTGGCGACGTCGAGCGTGCCCTCGTCGCTGACGAGCGCGATCGCGGGCCGGCCGTCGACCTCCGTCGCCTCTCCCTTCTCGATCCCCCCGCTGGGGTCGAGCGACTCCTCCAGCAGGCGGTCGACGTTGGCGAGCGCGGCGACGCCGGAGAACTGCGGGTCGTCGACCGGGCCGGCGAGCCATCTGTCGCCGATCAGCTCGGCGAGGCTCGCGCCGCCGATCTCCTCGTAGAAGGCGTCATCGCCTCTCATGAAGAAGCGGTCGCCGGCGGCGATGATCTCGAAGCTCGTGTCGCCGACGGTGACGCTGCCGACCGAGCCCTCGTCGCGCACGAACGTGATGTCGAACGAGGTGTCGTCGACCTCGCCGATCACATGGACCGACAACGCCTGCTGCGCGGAGGTTCTCGCGGCGGCGAGGATGTTGTTCGCGCTCTGGCCCGCGAAGCCGTTGTCGGGCAGGTCCTCGGTCGTCGCGGCAGGCGACTCGGTCGTCGTCGCGGGCGACTCGGTCGTCGTCGGCGAGGTCGTCGCGGTCGTGTCGGCGGCCGGCGTCGTGCCGGCGCTCGTGGTGGTCGCCGGCTCGTCGGAGCCGCCGCAGGCGCTCAGCGCGGCGGCGCACAGCAGCGCGACGGCGCCGAGGCGCCAGTGGTGGTCGAAGCGGTCCATCGTCCCAGCATGCGGTGCGGCCGCCCGGCGCCCAATGCACCAACGGCGACCGCCGCTCTGCCGAACGTCAGACGCGGATGTTGCGGTGGTACATCAGGCGGGCGAAGAGGCCGCCGGTGACGAACATGAACATCGCGTAGACGGCGGCGGGGATCGTCAGCACCGCCGCCAGCGAGGCGCCGATCGCGATCGCCAGCGTCGCGTTGTGGACGCCCAGCTCCAGCGCGATCGCGGTCGCGCTGCGGTCGTCGAGACGGGCCAGCTTCGCGACCGAGAAGGAGACGACCATCGCGGCGACGTTGAGCGCCAGCGCCGCCGCCGCGACCTCGCCGAGGTTCTCGAGCGCCGTCTCGTGCTCGGCGATCACCGCGCCGACGACGACGAGCAGGAACAAGGTCACCGCCACCTTCGCGACCGTCGGGCGCGCCGCCCGCGTGCGCTCCGGCCAGCGGGCGCGGATCGCCATGCCGAGCGAGACCGGCACGACCGTCACCAGCAGCACGCGCGCGACGATGCCGCCCATCGCGACGTCGCCGACGAGCGCGCCGGCGTCGAAGTGGTTGGCGGCCAGCTCCAGGTACAGCGGCACCGTGACCGCGGCCGCGAGGCTGCTGATCGCCGTCATCGTCACCGACAGCGCGGTGTCGCCGCGCGCGAGGTGCGTCAGCACGTTCGCCATCGTGCCGCCGGGTGAGGCGCCGAGCAGCACGAGGCCGACGGCCAGCCCCGGCGACAGGTCGAACAGCGTCGCGATCGCGAACGCCAGCGCCGGCGAGATCAGCAGCAGGTTCGCCAGGCCGATCGCGACGCTGCGCGGCTGGCGCGCGATCCGCGCGAAGTCCGCGCGCGTCAGCTCCAGCCCGAGGCTGATCATGATCACGCCCAGCGCCGCGGGCAGCAGGATCGTCGTGAGCAGCGAGTCTTCCATCCGCTCACGACCCTAATCCGGTTCGACGGCGCCCGCGCCGGTCCGGCGGTCGCCCGCCGGCCGTCGTCGCCGCGCGCGGCGACGACGGCGGAGCGGGCGAGCTCGCTAGCGGCTGGCCTTCTTCTTCGCGCCCTTCAGCGTCACCTTGACGACGCGCGTGACCGTTCTGCCACCTCTGGCGCTCACCTTCACGCGCACGCTGACGGTCGTTCTGCGGCCGGCGAGCCGCTTCGCCGCGGCCTTCGTCAGCTGCACGCGAACGGTCGCGCTGCGGCCCGCGGCGATCGTGCGCGGCGCCAGCACGATCGCGCGCAGGCGCTTGCCGGCGATCTTCAGCGTCACCCGCTTCGGCACGGTGACCGTGCACGCTCTGCCGCCGGCCGGGCAGTTGAGGCGCGCGATCTGCGCGACGCGCCGGGCGTTGACGGTGAGCGCCGTCTTGCCGGGCACGATCGCCTCGAGCGCCTTGACCGGCTGCGGCGCGACCGGGGCGACGGGCGTCGTCGGCGGCGCCGGGATCACCGGCGTGACCTGCGGCTGCGGATCGGGCTCGGGCGTGCCGAACGTGGCCGACAGCGCGATCGGGTCGAACGGCTCGCCCTCCGGGTAGTTGCCGAAGACCGCGCGGCCCGCGGAGGTCAGCGCCGTCTCCAGCCCGCTCCAGTCGAGCCCGCCGTCGCGCCCGACCGGATCGGACGGCAGCGTGACCGTCACGAGCGGGACGTTCGTGCGCGAGACCGGGTCCGGCGCCTCCATCGTCGAGCCGTTGGTGTCGGCGTAGAGCGTGCCGGTCGCGCCGTTGGCGACCAGCCGCAGGTTCGAGAAGGTCGTGTCGAGCTGCGGTCTCGTGCTGCCCGGCACGTGGTAGTCATGGCCCCAGAAGCGCACGCTGCCGCGCAGCCTCAGCTCCAGCGCCTTGGTCGCCGGGTCGTAGCTGCCGCCGCGGATGCCGAACCGGACGATCTCCGAGCCGGCGTCGCGGCCGTCGCAGAGGTTGCCGGTCGCGAGCGTGCCGGGCACCTGCGTCGCGCCGCCGGAGACGACGATGCCGCCGCGCGCGACGTTGCCGACGATGTAGCAGCGCCAGCGGTTCGCGAAGCCCCAGTCGAGCGTGCCGCCGCCGAACGTGACCGCGCTGGTGACCGGCGCCGAGACCTTCAGCGTCACGGTGCGGGTGAAGACCGTGCTCCAGGCGTCGGAGCCCGGCGTGATCTGGTTGCGCAGACGGGCGCGGAACTGCGCGCCGTCCATCTCGACGGCCGCGTTCGGGACGCGCAGGAAGCCGCCGTCGACGTCGAAGTCACCGGACTCCGCGTCGACGTCGGTCCAGAAGCCGCCGACCTTGCGCTGCCACTGGATCTGCGGCGCCGGGTTGCCGACCGGCATCACCTTCAGCTCGGCGGTCGTGCCGCTGGTGACGGCGACGTCGGCCGGCTGCACGGCGATCGCCGCGGCGGTGTTGACCGTGATCGTCGCGGGCGCGGCGACCTGACCGGCGACGTTCGTGAAGATCGCCCGCACCTGGCGGCCGTTGTCGTCGGCGGTGACGGGGAGCGTCAGCGTCCCAGCGGTCGCGCCGGGGATGTCGGCGAAGCGGCCGGTGGCGCCGGCACGGGTCTGCCACCGCACCGTCGGCGTCGCAGTGGTGCCGCCCCAGCCTCTGCCGGTCGCGGCGGCGGTGAAGGTCGCGGTGCCGCTCTCGACGCCGGCCGCGAGCGGGATCGTGACGTCCTGCGGGGCGGTCGTCACGCTGGCCGCGTAGGCGACGCGCTCGTACTTGATCAGCGATCTCTCCGAGCTGACGTAGACGGTGCCGTTGGCGCCGGCGGCGACGGCGACGGGGTTCAGCACGAAGACGCCGATCGGGCTGCCGACCGAGAGCACGCCGGCGGCCTTCGATCTCTCGACGAAGCCGATCCGGTTGGTGGCCGTGTCGACCGCCATGAAGCTGCCGCTGCCGATGTCCATGGCGCTCGCGAGCACCGTGCCGAGCCCGAGTCTGACGCGCTCTCCGACCTGTCTGATGACGCCGTCCTCGTCGCGCTGGGCGGTGAAGACCTGGCCGTGGTAGTTGGTCAGGTAGAAGCCGCCGCTGGGGATCGGCTGGACCGTCGTCGGCTTGTTGAACTGCTCCTGAACGGCGGTCGGGTTGCTGTAGTCGCCGGGCAGGTAGGAGGCGGTCGCCGTCGTGCCGTCGAAGGTCAGCCGCACCGGCCGCTGGCTGGCGGCGGTCACGACGACGTCGCCGTAGCCGTCGACCGCCAGCGCCGCGCGCGCGTCGGCGTTCATGCTGACGCCTCTGCGGGTGTATCTCGTCTGCACCCAGGCGCCGCTCTCGCGCTTCCAGGTGACGAGCTCGTCACCGTTGGCGGCGAAGAGGCGGCCGCTGTGCCGGTCGTAGGTGAGCACGTTCGCGGTGAAGGTGCCCGGGAGCGTGGTCTGGCTGTAGCTTCTCGCCGCGCTGTCCCACTCGAAGGCGTACGTGGTGCCGGCGCGGGAGTCGAACAGCATGCCGGTGTTCGGGTCGCCGGTCGACGCCGGGTAGTTCTCGAACATGACGCTCTGGCTGGAGCCGAACGGGGTGCCGACCGGCGCGAGGGTGGCGGGATCGAGCGCGACGAGGCCGTCGCCGCCGCCGACGACCGTGTGCAGCAGGTTGTGGCCGTAGTCGTAGTGGATGCCGTACGTCTTGCGCTCCGGATCGGGCGTGACGCGCGCGGTCTCGCTCAGCGCCAGCGAGCCGGCGGCGACGAGCGGCTCCTCGGTCGATCTCGGCAGGCCGCCGGGGCCGGTGTAGGTCGTCGACACCGAGTCCATCGGGTTGCCCGTCGGGTAGTTTCTGCTGAACGCTCTGGCGCCGTCGGCGGTCAGCGCCGTCGCGAGCGCGCTCCAGCTCGTTCTGCCGTCGGCGACTCTGAGCGCGTCGGCTCTCAGCGCGATCGTGACGAGCGAGATCTCGCCGAAGTCCTCGAGTCTGCCGGTCGACTCGCTGCGGCTGATGACCTTGACGCTCAGGCGGGCGTCATCGCCGTCGATGGTCAGGCGCGGATCGCTCATCGTCATGTCGAGCGCGCCCTCGTGGCCGGTCCAGCGGACCGTGCCGCCGAACTGCAGCTCGGCTCTGTGCGTCTCGGGGTCGTAGCTGCCCGATCTGAACGGCCAGCGGTAGCCGTCGGCCCCGCCGAGGTACTCGACGCCGCCCGACCAGGTGCCGATCCCCGTGTAGTTGCGCCAGGAGAGCTTCATGCCCCACAGCAGCCCCTCCCCTTCCGTGATCGCGACCGCGCCGGCGGCGTCGGCGCGCGCCGGTGCGGTCGCGGCCGTCGCGACGAGCATCGCGGCGGCGAGGAGTGCCGCGATCAGCGCCTGCCACGCTGACCGCGAAATGGTGCGGTGGGACATCTGTACCTCAAGCGTTAGGGAACCCTTATTAGGTTAGCCTAACTTGGCACCTCGCCACCACCGGCCCGAGCGCTTGCGAAGACCGGAACAAGGCCCGTCACCGCTCGCTTTCAGGCCCGTCACAGAGCTCCTTTCCGGCGTGTTCCGCCGCTACCCGTTCGTACCCCGCAGCGCGACGAACTGGGCGCGCACGTTGCCGCCGTAGCCCCCGGCCGGCGTCGCGACGATCCGCACCGTCAGCGCCGCTCCGGCGCGCGCGAGGCGGCTGCGGCCGCGCTTGGCGAGCGTCAGCGCGACCTTCGCGGTGGCGCCTGCGCGGATCGTCCGCGCGGCGGCGCGCGCGAGCGTCTGGCCGCCGCCGCTGACCGAGATCGCGCCGATTCTGCATGCCGTCGGACCGAAGCAGCCGAGCGGGATCGTGACCGCCCCTCTGCGCGAGACGAGCAGCGTCGTGTTCAGCACGACCAGCCGCGCCGGACCGCCGACCGCGAACGACTGCGCCGTCGCGCTCGCGCCGCCCGCGCTCGCTCTGACCGTGCACTGCAGCACCTGCCCGGCGTCGGCCTGGACCGGCGCGTAGCTCGATGCGGTCTTGCCCGCGATCGCGATCCCGTTGCGCAGCCACGCGTAGGTGAAGCTCGGCGTCGTCGCGGCCGCCCACGCGCCCGGGTTGCACGTCAGTCTGCCGCCGACCGTCGCCGTGCCGGTGACGACCGGGACGACCGTGTTGGCCAATGTCGCCGTCGTGGCCGCGGGGACGAGCACCGCCGGCGTTCTCGCGATCGCCGAGCCGGCCGCGTTGGTCGCGGTCACCTGGCAGGCGAGCTGCTCGCCGACGTCCTCTCTCTGCACGGTGTATCTGGCGCTGCTCGCGCTCGTGATCGCTCTGCCGCCGCGCAGCCAGGCGTACGCGAGCGCCGGCGTGGCGCTCCACGCGCCCGGCTCGCAGGTCAGCTGTCTGCCGACCGCGACGACGCCGGAGAGCGTCGGCTGCGTCGTCACGACAGGGGCCGCGAGCGGCTCGTAGGTGACGATCGCGACGCCGTCGGTCAGCGCCGTCGCAAGGCTCTCCGAGGTCGCGGTCGCCGCGGTCGCGAGGAAGTTCTGCCCGCCGGCGCCGCCACCGCCGCCGGCGCCGTAGTCCGTGCCTCTGGAGGCGCCGGCACCGCCACCGCCGCCGCCGGTCCAGCCGCCGCCACC